>NZ_JBFLUG010000010.1:0-111402 GCF_041008525.1 Parafrankia sp. FMc2
GGGAACAAGGACGACCGGTTCGACGCCTACGTCCTGGCCGACGTCGTGCGCACCGACCGCCGCCGGCTGCGCCCGCTCGTACGCGACAGCGCCGCCACCACCGCGCTGCGCCGCAGCGTCCGCGCCCACCGCAACCTCGTCGCCCACCGGATCGCGGTCGCCAACCAGCTCCGCGCTCACCTGCAGATCGTGTTCCCCGCCGCGGCCGGACTGTTCTCCGAGATCGACTCCGACGTCAGCCCGCGGTTCCTCGAACGATTCACCACCCAGGCCCAAGCCGGCTGGCTGTCGGTCAAGCGGCTGGCCGCCTGGCTGCACTCGGCCCGCTACAGCGGACGCACCCCACCGGAAACCCTCTACGCCCGCCTGACCGGCGCCCCCGACGGCGACACCGGCGACCACGACCCCGTCGACGCCGCCATCACTCTCGCCTACGTCGCAACCCTGCGAACCGTGAACACACAGATCGAGGCCCTGGCCGGCCGGATCGCAGAACAACTCGAACTCCACCCCGACGGCGCCGTCTTCACTTCCCTGCCCCGCGCCGGGAAAGTCCGCGCAGCCCGGCTGCTCGCCGAGATCGGCGACGCTCGCGGCCGGTTCCCCACCGCCGACTCGCTGGCCTGCCTCGCCGGGGTAGCACCCTCCACCCGCCAATCCGGCAAGGTCAAAGCCGTCACCTTCCGCTGGGGCGCGGACAAACAGCTGCGCGACGCCCTGTGCGACTTCGCCGGCGATTCCCGCCGCGCCAACCCCTGGGCGGCCGACCTCTACCAGCGCGCCCGAGCCCGCGGCCACGACCATCCCCACGCCGTGCGCGTCCTCGCTCGCGCCTGGGTCAACGTCATCTGGCGCTGCTGGCAGGACGGCGTCCCCTACGACCCCACCGCCCACGGCGCACTCCAGACAGTCCTCAAACAAGACCAAAGAACGGTCGCCGATCAAGCTCGGCAAGTGGCGGCTTGACACAGGGCAACTCATGCCTTCACCAGATCCTGCTCGTCGCCACCGGAACGCTGATCGGGCGCGGCAGGTGGCCCCTGCCCACCCGGGCCGGACCCCTCGGGCGCGGCCCCGGCCGACGCGCCGGCTGTGGAGCCGGCGTCGTCGGAGGTCGCGCCCTGGCCCGTCAGGGTCATGAACACGTCGTCGAGGGACGGCCGGTGCAGCCCGACGTCCACGATGGTCAGGCCGAGCTCGTCGAAGGAGCGCACCACCTCGGCGAGCACCGAGGCGCCGGCGACCGGCGCACTCACCCGCCAGTCCTCGGCGGAGACGGTGGCCGTGCCGCTGCCGAGCCGGGTGAGGACCTCCGCGGCCGCCGCCGTGTCGTCGCCCTCGGCGAGGACGATCTCCAGCCGGTCACCGCCGATCTGGCGCTTGAGGTCGTCGGTCGTTCCCTCGGCGATGACCCGGCCGCCGTCGATGACGGAGACCCGGTCGGCGAGGTGGTCGGCCTCCTCCAGGTACTGGGTGGTGAGGAGCACCGTGGTGCCCTCGCGGACGAGGTCGGCGATCACCCGCCACATCTCCTGGCGGCTGCGCGGGTCCAGCCCCGTGGTCGGCTCGTCGAGAAAGAGCACCGCCGGGGCCATGATCAGGCTCGCCGCGAGGTCGAGGCGCCGGCGCATACCGCCCGAGTAGGTCTTCGCCTGCCGGCCGGCGGCCTCGGTGAGAGCGAAGCGCTCCAACAGCTCGGCAGCCCTGGCCCGGGCGACCCGTGACGGCAGCCGGTAGAGCCGGCCGAACATCTCCAGGTTCTCCTGACCGGTCAGCCTCTCGTCGACCGCGGCGTACTGGCCGGTCAGGCCGATGCGCGGGCGCACCCTGTCCGGATGGCGCAGCACATCCACCCCCAGGACCTCCGCCCGCCCGCCGTCGGCCGCGAGCAGGGTCGACAGGATGCGGACCGCGGTCGTCTTGCCCGCGCCGTTGGGGCCGAGGACGCCGTGGACGCTGCCCGCGCGGACGCTCAGGTCGAGCCCGGCCAGTGCCGTGTGCCGGCCGTAGCTCTTGCGGAGGCCCTCGACGAGGATCGCTGTCTGATCGGTCACCCGCGCACAGTACGACAGCCCACAGACAGATCCCCAACGGTTTTCCACCGCCCGGCCGCCGCCCGCCCGCCACCCGGGCGGTGGGCGGCCACCGAGCCCGCTCAGGCCTGGCCGCAGGGCCTGCTCAGGCCGAGCTGCGGCGCCGCCGGCGGTGCGCCAGCTCGTCTCCCGGGTGGGCCGCGGGCGGCTGGCCGGGCCGCTCGCAGGGCAGCTCGGCGAGCTGGCCGCGCATGTCCTCCAGGGCCCGGCCGACCGCGATCGCGAAGACGCCCTGGCCGCCTCGGACCAGATCGATGACCTCGTCGTCCGAGGTGCACTCGTAGACCGTCGAGCCGTCACTGATCAGCGTCAGGTGCGCCAGGTCGGCCACCCCACGCGTACGCAGGTGCTCGACCGCGGCCCGGATGTTCTGCAGCGACACGCCGGCTTCGAGCAGCTTGCGGACGACCCGCAGGACCAGCACGTCACGGAAGGAGTAGAGCCGCTGGCTGCCGGACCCGCTGGCCCCCCGCACGCTCGGGACCACCAGGCCGGTACGGGCCCAGTAGTCGAGCTGGCGGTAGGTGATGCCGGCGGCGGCGCAGGCGGTCGGCCCCCGGTAGCCGACGTCGTCGCCCGGCGGCTGCGGGATCTCGTCTCCGAAGAGCTGACCCTGCTCGATCATGGTCGCCCGCTCGTCATCCTCCCAGTGCGGATCCTCATCGTCCGGCGCCACCCGCGCGGCTGCCCCCATCGAGGTGCCACTCTTCACCAGTCCCATCCTCCGGACAGTCCGGGAGCCTCACGGCCCGCCCGCCGACGACGCCACACACATCACCGTCGTCGCACCACCACCGCCACCCCATCACCACGGACGCGCCGCCGCAGCACTGCGACACGGCCGCGACCGCCCCCGCCGCGGTGGACAGCCCCTGCTCCCCGCCCGGCCCGGCGATGGTTCGCCCGACCGTAGGTGCGGGGCATCGCCCCTTCAATGATCCAAGGCAGCGTGTCCGTAGTCCAGCGGACATGCTGGTGTCAGCCGGTCGAGTCCGGTTTCACCCGGACGAATCGCCTCAGGTCGGACGGCGTGTCAGGCCCACAGCCACGCCCATGCCCCCGGGTCGGTCATGCCAGACCTGCCGACCCGGCCCCACGGGGCCGCCCACGTGGTGGGCGGGCCCGCTGCGCCGGAGCGCGTGGCACCGCCCCCGGTGCCAGGCCCCGGCACCAGGCCCCGGCGCGACGCGCCGGCCACCGGTCTCCGGATCACGAACCCGGCGTGTTGAAGTCCTCCGGCGAGATGGTGTCCAGGAACTCCCGGAACTTCTCCAGCTCGCTCTCCTGTTCCTGCTCCTGCTCCTCGGGGACGGTGATGCCGGCCTCGGCGAGCACCGCCTCCACGCCGTACACGGGCGCGCCCATGCGCATGGCCAGCGCGATCGCGTCCGAGGGACGGGCCGAGACCTCCACGCCGTTGCCGAACACCAGGGTCGCGAAGAAGACGCCGTCCTGCAGGTCGGTGATGGTGACCTGGGTCAGCTCCGTCTGCAGAGCCCGCAGCACGTCCCTCATCAGGTCGTGCGTCATCGGCCGGGCGGTCGTGATGCCCTCCTGAGCAAAGGCGATCGCCGTGGCCTCGACCGCCCCGATCCAGATCGGCAGGTACCGTTCCCCGCCCACCTCCTTGAGCAGGACGATCGGCTGCTTCGACGGAAGCTCGACACGCACGCCGACGATGTCCAGCCGATGCACCGATCTACCTCCTAGCGCAGGTGGGGCAGGGCGGAACGCTGTGACCGGAGCCAGAAAACCCCACGAGGAGACAGTATCCCCGCTACCGCCCCGCGTCAGCGTGCCCGTCGGTTCTCACTTTCCGTGGATGATCGCACCATTTGGGTAGTGACTACCCGTGCCCTACCCCGAGCGAACGGCGGCAAGCCGGGTACGCAGCAGCGCTGCGTGCATGCGCACCAGCAGCGTGGCGAGCTCGTCGACGGTCTCCGCGGCCCGGCCGTCGGACTCGCCGAGGCGCCCCGACCGCAGCGGGGCCACCGCCGCCTCGATGAGACCGGCCTCACGGTCGGCGGCGGCCCGTGCCGCCCGCAGGTGCCGGACCTGGACCCCGTGGGCCGCCAGCAGGGCCACGGTACGGGCCACCAGCAGCGCGTCGGCGTCGTAGTACCCGCCGCCCGCGATCGGCCCGACGAGCCCGTTGCTCTCCAGCTCCGCCAGCACGTCGTCGTCCAGCCCACTCGCGGCCAGCAGCTCCCGGCGGGACATCCGGATCCGCTCTGCCCCCAGCAGCGAGTCCAGGCCACGCCCCGCCGGCCGGTCCGGCACCGCCCGGGGACCCGTCCTCGGCAGTTGGGTCTCCCCCCGGTCCAGCGCGGCGAGCTCCTCCTTGATCACCCGCAGCGGGAGATAGCGCTCCCGCTGCGCGTGCAGGACGTGCCGCAGGCGCAGGACGTCATCCAGCGAGTACTTGCGGTAGTTGGCGCTCGTACGGGCCGGCTCGACGAGCCCTTCCGACTCGAGATACCGGATCTTCGACAGGGTGATGTCGGGATACTCGGCGCGCAGCCGGTCCAGCACCTCGCCGATGTTCAGCGTCTTCGCGGCGTCCCCCGCCCGCGCGGGCGTGCCCCGCCGGCCGACGGCCGACCGGGCGTCACCCGCGGAAGCGGACGGCCGCATCGACTCCGCCGCGGCGCCGCTGCCGCCGCTCACCGCCCCGTGGCCCCGTTCACCGTGCTCCGACCCCCCCATAGGTCGCACCCGTCAGGAAGACGAGGCGAAACTTTCCGATCTGGACCTCGTCCCCGCCGGTGAGCTCGGCCGAGTCGATCCGCTCGCGGTTCAGGTAGGTGCCGTTGAGGCTGCCGACATCGCGGACGGAGAAGCCCTTGGTGTACGGCGAGCGGTGGAACTCGGCATGCCGCCGCGAGACGGTCACGTCGTCAAGGAAGATGTCGCTCTCCGGATGGCGACCTACCGTGGTGAGATCAGCGTCCAGCAGGAACCGGCTACCCGCGTTCGGGCCGCGCTTGACCACCAGCAGCGCCGACCCGGGCGGCAGCGCGTCGACCGCGGCGACGGCGTCACGCTCGGTCGACTCGTCGACGTGGTCGCCCTCGATCCCGGAGAGCGCGGCGGCGAGATTCAGCGTGGAGGTCTGCTCCGCGGGGCGCTCCGGCGCCACGGGCTCGCCCGGACGCACCAGAGGCGACCCGCACCGCGCGCAGTACAGCGCGTCGGACGGGTTCTGCTGGCCGCACCTCGTGCAGAACACAGTCTCGTCCGCTTCCTGCCGGACGCCCGCAGGCGGGTGGCCGGCCGCTCGGTCCGCCGCCCTCACGGCAGCGGGAATGGTGCCCGACAGGGGCTGACCCGACGCATCCGGGACATCACCCCACGCAGACGACCGAACGCGGCAGCATCCGCGGCCGCGGCCGTCACGGCGCACTCCGAGGCTAGTGCATCAGGAGCACCGTCGTGAAAAGGGTGCGGCGGGCGATTGTTCGGCGTGGCGTCACCGGACGCACGCGGCGAGCATCCCCGCCTTGACATGGAGCGCCGAACGACATAACAGACAAACCCTCACGCCACCTCGAAGCACGGCAGCCATGCACACTGCACGTCACCAAAGAATGCCTCGATGACCACAGTCCGTACACGGATTGTCCGGCGCAGGGATTCTCGGGTGACAGACGCCCGACCGCCACCCCGCGCCCGGACGGGCACCGGAGCCCGCCCCGCGGCCTCCAGAAACGGCCAGACGTGGCCTCGGCGTGGCCCTCCCAGGCCCGGCCCGCCGAGGCCCGGCCGCCCGCGGAGGCCTCACACCCCCGGCCGGTCATCGCGGTGCGCTACTGCTCCTTGACATACTCGCCGTACTGGGTGGAATCCAGCAGCTCGTCGAGCACCGACGGTTCGGCGACGGTCACCTCGACCAGCCAGCCATCGCCGTACGGATCGGAGTTCACCAGCTCAGGCGCCGCGACAAGGGCCTCGTTGCGCGCCGCGACCGTGCCCGAGACGGGGGCGTAGATGTCGGAGACGCTCTTGGTCGACTCCACCTCGCCACACGGCTCGCCGGCCGCGACCGGCGCCCCGACCTCCGGCAGCGAGATGAAGACGATGTCACCGAGTGCCTCCTGGGCGTACGCGGTGATACCGACCCGCACCGTGGTCCCCTCGGCCCGGGCCCACTCGTGCTCGCGGGTGTACTTCAGGTCCTCGGGATACAGCGCAATCGCCTCCTGCGGTCGTGGTACTGCACCGGTACCGGACACCGGCGCCGGCCTGTCGCGGACGCGTCGGCCCGCCGACGGCCCGACGCCCCCGATTCGTCCGCACGGGGCTGTCGATCAGTCCGCGGGACGGGCGAAACGAGGGCTCGGTGCGGTGCGCAGGGCCCTGATCTCGATCCGCTCGGAGTTCGTGACCTCGGCCTGCGCGCCGTCCCGGGTAGCTACCGTATCGAGCACCCCGCCAGGAATCCTCATCGCCTGCGCGAGCGTATGCGCATCCCCGATGGCCCGCATGACATACGGCCCGGCGACCTGGCCGCCGTCGACGGTCATGCCGCCGCCCGGCGCGTCGACGATGTAGGTCGAGGCCACCACCCGCACGCCCGACAGCTCGATGGCCTCGGCCCCGGCGTCCCGCAGTTCCTGCAGCGCGTCGACGAGGATCCATGCCTCGACAGTGCCCCGCGGGTCGTTGATCGTCAGGGTGACCCCCGGACCGGTCGCCGGGCTGGTCCCGGCCAGCACGGCGAGTGCGTCGGCCTCCTGCCGGGCCCGGTCGATGTCGGCGTCGCCGCGCGCGCCGTCCGCGATCGCCGACTGGGTCGCACGCAGGCCGCCGGCCTCGTCCTGCAGGCGCTGCCCGTCGGCGGAGAGGTTCTCCAGCTCGGCGGCGAGCTCGTCCGGTCGCAGCCGGCCGAGACGGTCGGCCGGGTCGGCGGATCTGATCATCACGGCCAGGCCGAATCCCAGCCCCGCGAGCAGCAGGACGCTGACGATCCGCAACACCGGACGCGCCAGACCGCCGCCGCCCTGCGTCGTGTTGCCGACAGTCGCCTCCGCGACAGGCCCTGTTCCCTCCGCGGTTCCCTCCGCGCCAGCTGCTGCCGCCTCCGCGCCGTCACCGACGACGGCCTCGTGGTCGGCCGTCAAGGCTTCAGCAGCGATCGCCGGACCGCGCTCGCGTTGGTGAAGATCCTGATTCCGAGGACGACGAGCACCGCCGTCGACATCGCGCCACCGACCCCGAGGGCGTCGCCCATTGCGACCAGGGCGACCGCGAGGGCGACGTCCGACAGAAAGGACACCACGAAGACCCGGTCGGAGAAGACCCGCTCCAGCGCGGCTCGCAGCCCGCCGACCGCCGCGTCGACCGCGGCCATCACCGCCACCGGGAGGTACGGGTCGAGCCAGGCGGGCGGTCGCGGGGCGGCCAGCAGCCCGGCGACGACACCGACGACGAGTGCCAGCAGTCCGGTGATCGCGCCTTCACGGGTCATGATCCACTCCCTCGGGCGTATCGGAGGTCCGGTCCCGGCGCCGCCGGGACCGTGACCTCGTCGAGCCGCGCGACGGTGACCGCGTCCGGCGGGGCGCCCACCCGGGTGCGCAACCGGACCGTGACCGACGCGGAGGCCACTCGCCCCACGATCGTGCCAGGGGCACCGATCGCCTCGATCACGTAGGGGGCCTCGACCGGGATCAGGCCGACCAGGATCGCGTCGCCGGCGGCCCGGACCGCGCTCAGCGCGGTGAGCCGGACCCCGTTGACCGCGACCGCCTCGGCCCCTGTGCTCCACAGCAGGTTCACCATGTCGGCCAGGTCGTGGTCGGCGAGCCGGCTGTTCGGGCCCTGCGCGAGCGGGCGCGGGTTCCCCGCGTCGGATGCCGGGCCGGTCGGCGGGTCGACCAGCGTCACCCGGACCCCCGGACCCCGGGCCGGCGCCAGCCCGGCCGGAGCCGCGAGAGTGCCGATCTGCTCCGTCGCGGTAGCCCAGGCCTCATCCGCCAGGCGCCGTCGGGTGAGCATGTCGGCGGTGACGGAACGTTGCTCGCGCACCCCACCGGCAAGGTCGTCCCGCTGCTCCGACCGGATCTCGTAGGCGGCACCCAGCCGGTCCCGCAGTCGCTCCCGGGCTGGCGCCGACTGCGCCGCCGCCTGCAGGCTCACCGCGGTGAGCAGGCCCACGAGCAGCAGCACGAGAGGAAGAAGCAGGCGGCGCCGCACACTCCGGTGAGAGGCCGGCCCCCACGCGGCCGGCCGGTCAGCCGACCGGGCGGCCGACCGGGCGGCCGCACGCGCATAGGCGGGGTCGAGCGCCATCGCGGTCACCTGTCCGAGGGGCGAGGTCACCTGCCCGTGGGGCGAGGCCTCCTGCCTGTGGGTCACCAGCCGATCCTCGACCGGCGGCGCGGGGGACAGTGCCGGCGGGTGGGTCCGTGTCCGTACGTGCACACCTGGCATCTTGACGTCCTCTCCGGCCTGAAGGCCGGGCCTTCCCCCCGTGCCGCGCCGGTCGGGGCACGTTCCGCCCCGGACACGGGCGCGACATCCACACCTGTGTCCACGCCGCCCGTGTCCACGCCGCCCGCGTCCGCACCGCTGATATGCGGGCCACCCAGGTCCGGGCCCGCTTCAGGGCCGCGTCGCTCAGGGCCGACCGTTGGGCACGTCAGCCGGCAGCGCGGTCGCCACCGGTCAGGCCTGGCCGGTGGGGGCGTCCACCGGCAGCGCCGTGGCCACCACGGCGCTCCACCGACGGATGAGGGCCTCGGCGTCGTCCAGGTCTGCCGCCTCGGCCCACAGATGGGTGACGGCCTCGGACGGGTCGGGCAGCACGAGCACCCAGGAGCCGTCGAGGCTGACGATGCGTACCCCGTCCGTGGTGTCCACCCGCGCCCCGGAGCCGCTGTCGACCGATTCGACGACGCGCCGCATGACCATGCCCTTCTCGGCCCAGGGCGTCGGTACCGAGGTGCGGACCATGGCGACCGGCGGAATCCGGGAGTCGATCGCGCTCAGGGTGAGGCGGGTGCGTGCGACCAGCGCGACCAGTCGGACGAACACGGCCAGCCCGTCGATCACCGGGGCGAACTCGGGGACGACGAAGCCGCCGCGCCCGTCCGCGGCGAACACCACCCGCTCGCTCTCCACAATCTTGGACAGTCCCGCGCCGGACATCGGGATCCGCCGCAGGGTCAGCCCGTGGAAACGGCTGACCTGGTCGGCCACCTGGGTGGTGGCGACCGGGACGGCGACGGTCGATCCGCGGTTCTCCGCGGCCACGAGGTCGAGCATGACCAGCAGCGCCCGCTCGTCGCTGATGAGGTCGCCGCGCTCGTCGACGATGGTGATCCGCTCTCCGATGTGGTCGAAGCGCACCCCGAAGGCGGCCCGCGAGCTGGCCACCAGCGCGCCCAGCCGGTCCAGGGCCCGGCGTTCCTGGGCGGCACCGGGTTCCGGGTAGGTCTCGTCCAGGCGGCCGTTGACGGTCAGCACGTCCACCCCGAGCCGGCCGAGCAGGGTGGGCAGCAGCAGCGACGCCGCTCCCCCGGACGGGTCGACGACCACCTTGAGGTCGGCCTCGGCCAGGCCGCTGGTGTCGACGCGGTCGAGCAGATCCTGGGTGTAGACGTCGGCGGTGCGGGCGGGGAAGCGCAGGTCGCCGATCTCGCCGGGGAACGCGCGGCGGAACTCCTGGCGGGTGAAGACCCGGTCGAGCTTGCGCTGCGCGGCCGGGGAGAGATCGTGGCCGTCCGCGTCGAGGAAGACGATGTCGATGCGCTCCGCGTCGCCGGGCTTGGAGCGCAGCATGATGCCGCCGGCGGCATCCGAGGTCCGCACGTCGAAGCGCGCCACCGGCAGCGGGGCGACCTCCAGGTCCCGCACGTTGATCGCGCCCGCGGTGAGCGCGCTGATCACCGCCCGCTTGAGAGCGCGGGCGGCACGCGAGCCGTCGCGGGCCGTGGTGACCGTGGTGCCCTTCTTCAGGGTGGTGGCGTAGGCGCTGGCCAGGCGCACCACCAGCTCCGGGGTGATCTCGGCGTTGACCAGGCCGGAGACCCCGCGTGGCCCGAACAACGAGCGCTGCCCGCGCGACTCCCAGATCACGCTGGTGTTGACGACGGCCCCGGCCTCGATCGTCTTGAAGGGGTAGACCTTCACATCGTGGGAGACGAACGCCTCCTCCTGGATGACGCACTCGTCCCCGATGACCGCGCCCTCCTCGATCCGCGCGGCACGCAGCACGTCGGTGCTCTTGCCGATCACACAGCCGCGCAGGTTCGCCCGTGGGCCGATCAGCGCGTTGTCCTGGACAACCGCGCGGTGCAGGAACGCCCCCCGCTTCACGACGACGTTGCTGCCGAGCACGGTGAACTCCCGCAGCTCGGCGCCGGCCTCGACCTTGCTGTAGTCCCCGACGACCAGCGGCCCCTTGAGGATGGCGTCGGGATGGACGTCCGCGTCCTCGCCGATCCACACGCCCGGGGACACCTCGAACCCGCCGATCTCGACGTCCACCTGCCGGTTCAGGACGTCCGCCTGCGCCCGCTGGAAGCTGGTGATGGTGCCGACGTCCTCCCAGTAGCCGCCGGCGACGTAGCCGTAGACCGGGGCACCGGCGGCCACCAGGCGGGGAAAGACGTCGCCGGACCAGTCCACGGCCTCCCCGGCCGGGACGTGCTCGAGCACCTCGGGTTCCATCACGTAGATGCCGGTGTTCACCGTGTCGGAGAACACCTGCCCCCAGGTCGGCTTCTCCAGGAAGCGGGAGATCCGCCCATCCTCGCCGGCGATGACGATGCCGAACTCCAGCGGGTTGGGCACCGACCGCAGCGCGACGGTGACCAGCGCCCCGCGGGCCCGGTGGTAGGCGACGAGCGCGGTGAGGTCGATGTCGGTCAGCGCGTCCCCACTGATCACCAGGAACCGCTCGTGGCGCAGCGCGTCCTCCGCGTTCTTCACGCTGCCCGCGGTACCCAGCGGGGTGGTCTCCGTGGCGTACGACAGGTGCATGCCCAGCTCGTCGCCCGACCCGAAGTAGTTCCGGATCATGGCGGCGAGGAACTGGACCGTCACCACGGTCTCGTCGAACCCGTGCCGCTTGAGCAGCCGCAGGACATGTTCCATGATCGGGCGGTTGACGACGGGCAGCAGCGGCTTCGGCAGGTTCGCGGTCAGCGGCCGCAGCCGGGTGCCCTCGCCGCCCGCCATGACGACGGCTCTCAAGGCTTACCTCCCGATCTTCCCGGGCACCGGTCCGGCGGCCGGCTCGGTCGATCCGGATGGTCCGGCCGATCCGGATGGTCCGGCCGATCCGGATGGTCCGGAGGCGGGTGGCCGGGCGCGCTGTTCCACGGCCAGCCGGCGGGCCTGTTCGAAGTACAGGAGACCGGACCACCAGTACAGGGCGGTACCCCAGATGGCGAACGCCCACCCGACGGGACGGGCCGCCGTCGCCAGCCAGGAGTCGCCGGCGGACAGCAGCAGCAGTGGGAAGGCGTACAGCAGGTTGAAGGTGGCCGCCTTGCCGAGATAGTGCACGGGCAGCGTCGTGCCGACGTGGAGGCGGCGCAGGATCGGCACCAGCCCCAGCAGGACGGCGTCCCGGGCGACGAGCACCAGCGCGAACCACAGCGGGACGATGTCACGCAGAGTAAGCGCAATGATCGTCGCGAGGATGTAAAGCCGGTCCGCCAGCGGGTCGAGCATCACCCCGAGGCGGCTGGTCTGGTTCAGGACCCGGGCGAGCTTGCCGTCCAGATAGTCGCTGACCCCGGCGAACGCGAGCACCCCGAGTGCGGCGCCGTCCGCCTCCGGCCCGAGGGCCAGCCACAGGAACAGCGGGACACCCAGCAGGCGCAGGCCGGACAGCAGGTTCGGAATGGTCCAGATCCGGTCGGAGGCCTGCGTAGCCGCCGTCACGCCGAGTGCCTCCTCCCCGACCCGGCCACGCGCGAACAGCCGTGACAGCCGCTGGCGCCGGCAGGCGCCCACAGGGCTGACAGTCCCCAGCGGCTCGCGCGCCGACCTGGCGGACGCGGGTCGTCCCCCAGACGCTAGCGGATAAGCGCAGGCAGGGTCATCGTGGCCGGGCGCGCCGGGCAGGACGGGCACCGCCAGGGCGGCGGCAGCGGGCCGCCGCCGGTCACATGATGCGGCCGACCTTGTAGGTGGAGCTGTAGATGGGACGCAGCGAGACGACACCGCCGGTCTGCGGCGCGGCCCACATATAGCCGTTCCCGGCGTAGATGCCCACGTGGTAGATGTTGCCCTCGGTGCCGTAGAAGATCAGGTCGCCGGGCCGCTTCCCGGACTGCGGGACGTGCGTCGACACGTTGTACTGCCCCTGCGCCGTACGCGGCAGCGAGCGCCCGAGCTGCTTGAAGACGTACTGCACCAGGCCCGAGCAGTCGAACGAGTAGGGCCCCTCCGCACCCCACACGTACGGCTTGCCCTTCTGCAGCGAGGCCAGGTAGACGGCCTTCTCCCCGATGGAGCTGCCCGGGATCACCGAGGGGATCGCCTGGCTGATCGCCGGGCGCGGCGCCACCGGCGCCTTGATGGTGATCGTCGCGGAGCCGGCCACCGAGGGCCGCAGGGCGCTCGTGCCGTCGAACACCGCGGTGATCGTAGTGGTGCTCAGCAGGCGCGCGGTGACCTGGGCCTGGCCGGCCGCGTCGGTGGTCAGCGCGGTGGACGTCTGCCACTTCGGCCCGTTCACCACGACGATGCGGACCTGCTGGTTACCCAGCGGGGCACCGCTGGCCTCCTGGGCCCGCACGGTGAGCACGACCGGCGCGTTCGGCGCGACGGTGGAGTTGTCCGCGGACAGCGCCACTCGGGTGAAGATCGGGTCAGGGGCGGCGATGGCACCCGCGAGCGGCGCTGCCACGGCCGCCGCCGTCGCCTCCGGCGAGTCGGCGGCGCCGCCGCCCTGACCGGGGAGCACGGAGGCTGTCTGGGTCGCGCCCGGCTCCAGGGACGCCGGGGCTTCCGGAGTGGAGGGCACTGTCGCAGCGAACGCGGCGGTGGAGGCGGCGAGCGTTCCGGTAGTGAACGCGGCGATCGTCGCGGCCCGCCGCGGCGGGTGGGAGGCACCCCGCCGGGAGCTGGTGCCGGATCGGACGTTCGAGGAGCGCGACCGCCCCTTGACGAACTGGTCCCAGTCCTCGGGCAGCCAGGCAATTCCGCGACGGGGCAACGCGTGTCCTTCTCTCTCCGGCGCCTGCAACACGCGCTGCCGGATACAGCAGCGCGCCGTCCCGCCGGCCCGGGGCTGGCCGGTGGAACCGGGTCCGTCATCCAGCCGACCGGGAGGCGACCACCCGCCCACCGGGACCGCTGACGGCCCTTGTCCCGCCCCACCTGCTCGGAGGGGAAGTCGAGCCGGGGACGGGACACGGCGCATCGGCTCGACGCTTTACATACATCGGACAGTGCTCGGCACTCTCGAATAGTTCTGCACACAGGTGCCGAAGCTGAAGATAGTGGACTTCGGCACATGCCCGACAATCACCCCCCTCACAACAATCACCCACCCTGCGATGTGATCACTATGCGGAAATGCCCGCTTACTTTCCGTCGGATCAAACCCGCACGCACACGGCCGCCGGCGATCGCCCATGTACCCCGGGCGGCAGCACCGACGCCTGCCTGGTATAGGAATTCAGCCTGCCCGGGGGCCGCCGGCATCGCGCCGGTCCAAGCCGCCGAGGCTGCCCACGGCGATCATCGAGCAGTCCGGTGCAGCGCCGGACGGTGGCGCCGGAACACCGGCGCGCCGCAGCCCGGCAATGCGCCCGAAACAGAATGCGCGGGCAACGCACACATCCCGCACCAACCTTGGTGGAGTGTCACCCGTGCCGCACAGGGGCACCCCGGAGCATCCGGGGTGCAGCCGGGATGGACCAGCGAACGGGTGGATCCCCGGCCCGACCGGCCCAGGGCACTCCGGATGTCCGGGCGGTCGACGGGCAGCACACCTGAGCTGGCCAGCCACGATCCGGCTACGAAGAACTCCGGCAGCAGGGACCGCGGTCTCGACGCGGTGGCACACCACCGCAGGCCCGACAACGCGGGAACGCGACGGCCGTGAACGGTGCTGCGGAAAAAGCAAAAGCCCCCACTGCCACGAACGGCAGAGAGGGCTTTCCTCCTGTCGGGACGACAGGATTTGAACCTGCGACCCCCAGACCCCCAGTCTGGTGCGCTACCAAGCTGCGCCACGTCCCGTACTACCCAACATTACCCTACCGGAGATCCGGCATCCCGCCGGGGCGGGGCCGCCTCCCGGTGTGACACCGGGTGCGGTGCACCCCGCCGCGCCTGCCCGCGCCTGGCCGAACCAGACCCACGGAGAAGCACTGCCGGGACGCCGACTTTACCGCACCGCTGATCGTCGGCGGCCGGCGGGGCCCCGGACCCGGCGCCCACACCGGGACGCCAGGTCCGGGGACGGCATTCCAGATCCGGCGCACCAGGAGGCACGCGAGACCGGCCGGTGTGGTTCCCACACCGGCCGACCCACGTGCTCTTCCCTGGGGGAGAACCGATCAGATGGATCCGTGACCGCGGCGACGCATCCCCGCGCCGATCAGGAGGGCACCGAGGCCGGCCCCGGCGATCGGCAGCAGCGGGGAGTTGTCCCCCGCGAGGCCGCCGCCACCAGTACCGACACCGCCGGCCGGAGCACCGCCACCGACGCCGACGCCGACAGCGCCACCGGCGATGATGCCGCCACCGACCGCGCAGTCCCTGTCCTTGTCCTTGTCGTCGAACCAGTCGCCGTCCTTGTCCTTGTCGGCGAACCAGTCGTCGTCCTTGCCCTCGTCGACCTTGTCGCCGTCGACCCTGTCCTTGTCGTCGACGGCGGCCCGGGCGACCCTGTCGTCCTTGATCTCGCCGTCCCTGTCGGCCTTGTCGTCGCCGAACCGCTCCTCGGACTTCCTGTCGTCACACCCACCCTTGTCATCGAAGAGGTCGGCGTGCGCGGCCGTCATACCCGGCCCGAAGGTGAGGATGACGGAGGCCGCGCTCGACATGGCGAGAAGCGCGGCGCTCCGTCCCATTCCCTTCTTCATCTGGTCCCCTCTCTCACACATGGTTATGGCTTGGTCACTGCGAGTGACACCATAACGAGGAGTCGTCCGGATGGGACGCAGCGAGACGGCGTGGTGCGACAGCTCCGAGCAGACAGCGACCGAGCGGCGGACACTGTGGTCTTCCATTGCGGGACATGGCCCGAGCCGCGCCCGGTGAGCCCATCGCCCACCCTCGGCCGATGTGGCCAGCCGCACTCCCACACTCCCGCGCGCCGCCGCGAGCGATGACGCCTCGCATCCCAGCGTGCCGATAACCTCACGTTGCGTAGTTCCTGGATGTCGTGCCGGGAGCCGCCCGGAGGACGGAGAGCGCCGTGAGACGTGGAACGGCAGGACCGCAGCCGGCACGGATGACGTTCTCCCGTCTCCTGCTGGTCGCAGGCGTGGTGCTGATCGCCGGAAGCGGGTTCCGCCTCGCGGACGTCGGCTCCGACCGGCCATCCGACACCGAGCGGGTCGCCATCAGCGACCTGGGCACCGCTGCGGGCAAAGCGGGAGCTCCGGCCGTGCCCGGCGGTTCCGGTGCGACCCCCGTGCCGACACTGCCGCCCGTCGTGGTGACCGACCCGACGCGGCTACGGATCCCGGTCATCGGGCTGGATGCGCCGATCATCCGGCTCGGCCTGAACGCCGACGGGACCCTGGATGTCCCGAAGAAGTGGCAGGACGTCGGCTGGTACGACAAGGGCCCGGCGCCGGGAGCTCTCGGCCCGTCCGTCCTCGTCGGCCACTACGACTCGACCAGCGGGCCGGCCGCGTTCTACCGCCTCCGTGCGCTCCGGCCCGGCGACCAGATCGAGGTCGCGTCCCCGACAGGCCTCACCACGACCTTCACCGTCGACCGGACGGAGGACGTGACCAAGACGGAGTTCCCCACCGAACGGGTGTACGGGCCGGTGAACCGGCCCGAACTCCGCCTGATCACCTGTTCCGGCGCGTTCGACGACAACACCAACCACTACCTGAGCAATCTGATCGTCTACGCACACGCCAACAACCCGCCCGCTCCCGCGGCCGCAGGGGTGCCCGGTGCACCCGGTGCACCCGGTGCACCCGGGACGGCCGGGACACCTTCGGTGCCGACCGGCACCGTCTCGCCTGCCGTGCCCGGCGCCACCACCCCGGTCCCGGCGGTACCCGGGCCGGCCGCAGCGACGCCGTCAGCACCTCCACCGGCCCAGCCGGCACAGGGGGCCCAGGGGGGTCCGGGGGCGCCCGCGGCTTCCGCTGCGGCCCCGCCCGCCCGGGCCGTGCCGCCGGTCCCGCCCCCGGCCTGACGCCTCGCTCGGGAGACGTTCCGGCGGTTCTGTGATGTCTGCCCGGCCGGCTCAGACGTGGTCGAACGGCTCCGGGTAGACGAACACGCCGCTGATCGATGCCTGCCAGGTGGCGAGAGTCCGGATCTGGAAGTGCCGGCCCCACTCGGGCACCGGCGCGGCGATGCCGTGCTCGGCGCCAGGGCGGAACCCGAAGCGCTCGTAGTAGGCCGGGTCACCGAGGAGGCCGACGAGCGGCTCACCGAGGGCGTCAGCCGCGCCGAGCACCGCGTGCATGAGCGCCTGGCCGACGCCCCGCCGCTGGTGCGACGGTCGGACACCGACTGGCGCGAGTGCCAGCGCGGGCGTCCCGCCCGCCCGGCCACGGGTGCACAGAACGTGGCCGACGACCTCACCGGTGGCGCTCTCGGCGACGAGTGAGAGTGCGGGCAGCCAGGCTCCGCTCAGGCGCAGCTCGTCCAGCAGAGTGACCTCGGCGGGCACCGCCGCCGGGCGGCCCACCTCACCGAACGCCTCGGCTGCCACCTCGCGGACAGCCTGGACATCCCGCGGTTCCTCGCGCCGGACGAGCATCGGGCGACTCCTTCTGTCTCCGCGGCGGGAGATCAGCGGTGGCGGTCGGGGCGCTCCCGCACGCGGATCGAGATCTCGATCGGGGTGCCGGCGAAGCCGAAGTCCTCCCGCAGCTTCCGCTCCAGGAAACGCCGGTAGGCCGGCTCCAGGAAACCGGTGGTGAACACGACGAACCGCGGCGGGCGCACCCCGGCCTGGGTGGCGAACAGGACCCGGGGGATCTTCCCGCTCCGCGACGGCGGCGGCGTGGCGCCGACGATCTCGCCGAGCCAGGAGTTGAGCCGCCCGGTCGGGATTCGGGTGCCCCAGGATTCGAGCGAGGTACGCAGCGCCGGGGCGAGGCGGTCGGTGGCACGCCCGGTGCGGGCGGAGATGTTCACCCGCGGGGCCCAGGCGACGCGGCCCAGATCCCGGACGATCTCCTGCTCGAGGTCGAGGCGGCGCTCGGTGTCGAGCAGGTCCCACTTGTTGAACGCCAGCACGAGCGCGCGACCGGCCTCGGTGACCATGCTGATGATCCGCTGGTCCTGCTCGGTGACCGGCTCGTCCGCGTCGAGCAGCACGATGGCCACCTCCGCCGCCTCCAGCGCCGCGGCGGTGCGCAGGGAGGAGTAGTACTCCGCGCCGGAGGCCTCCTTCACCCGCCGCCGCAGACCGGCGGTGTCGATGAACATCCAGGTCTCGCCGCCGACGGTGACGAGCTCGTCGACCGGGTCGCGGGTCGTGCCGGCGACGTCGTCCACCAGCGAGCGCTCCGAGCCGACCAGTTTGTTCAGCAGACTGGACTTGCCCACGTTCGGCCGGCCGATCAGCGCCACCCGCCGCGGCCCGTCCTCCTCGGTGAACTGTTCCCGGGGCGCCTCGGGCAGCACCGCGAGGACAGCGTCGAGCAGGTCACCGCTGCCGCGGCCATGCAGCGCGGAGACGGGATACGGCTCCCCCAGGCCGAGGCTCCACAGCGCGGCCGCGTCGGCCTCGGCGCGGGCGTCGTCGACCTTGTTCGCGGCGAGGACGACCGGTCGGCCCGACCGGTGCAGGACCCGGGCGACGGCCTCGTCCGCGTCGGTGGCCCCGACGGTGGCGTCGATGACGAACAGCACCCCGTCGGCCGTGTCGATCGCGGCCCGGGCCTGTTCGGCGACCCGCCCGGCCAGGCCGCGGGCGTCCGGCTCCCAGCCGCCGGTGTCGACGACGGTGAACCGCCGCCCGTTCCAGACCGCGTCGTAGGCGACCCTGTCCCGGGTGACGCCTGGAACGTCCTCGATGATGGCCGCGCGGCGCCCGAGAATACGGTTGACCAGCGTCGACTTGCCGACGTTGGGCCTGCCGACGACCGCGAGGACGGGCTGGCCGCCGGTCGACGACCCGCCCGGAAGCCCGGGCTCGCCCTGCGTGGGCAGGCCGGCCCCGCCCACGGCGTCATCGTGCACGGCGGCGGCGAGGTCTTCGATGTTCATGATCTGCTGTACTCCGCGTGAGCTGGACATCTCGGTGGGGGACGACGAGCTGTCCTTCCGCGGGCGGCGGGCCTAGTACTCCCGTGAAGGTAGTACTCCAGTGACGGTAATGGCGCACCCGGAACAAACAGCGATCCGGTAGAACTTACTCCGCGCCGGGCGATTCCAGAGCGGCGCCGGCACGCGCTGTTGCCAGATGGTCGGCGAGGCGTACCCGGATGTCCTCCGCGACGGCGGCCAGCGCCCGCCGGGAACGGGGGTTCGCCGGCACCTCCACCTCGAACGGCTCACCGAAGACCACCCGGACCTTCACCGAGCGGCGCGGCCAGCGCGCCCCCCGCGGCAGCGCCGCGCCGGTGTTGATGCAGGCCACCGGCAGCACCCGGCACCGGCCGTGCACAGCGAGGTAGGCGATGCCGTGCTGGACAGCGGCCATCTCACCGCTGCCCCGGGTGCCCTCGGGAAACACCCCGATGGTCCCGCCGCGGCTCAGTTCGTCCAGCGCGGTGTGCAGGGCGGCCCGGTCCGGGCGCCCGCGGTCGACCGGGATCTGGCCGACGAACATCAGCAGCCGGCCCACGATGCCCTTGTACATCTCGGACTTCACCAGGCACCGCACGGTGCGCGGCGCCTCGATGACGACCAGCGGGCCGTCCATCCAGCTGCTGTGGTTGCCCGCGAAGATCAGCGGCTCGTCCCGCGGGACCTTCTCCCAGCCCTCGTGGGTGACGCTCATCACCAGGTGGTTGAGCACCTGGCGCACCGGTGGCTTGAGCACCCGGTGGGTGATGTCGTTGAACGGCTTCGACTCGGCGCCGCGGTGCGCGGGCCCCGTCTGCGCCTGCCGCGACACGGGACGCCCGGCCGGGCGGGACGCGGCGAGCTCGGAGACCTCGGAGACCTCGGCCGGCCGTACCCGCGCCACCGATGCCTCCGCCGCCCCCTCCGGCACGCCGGGCTTCGCGAGACCGGTCTGCGCCTGATCGGGTTCCGCCGCCCCGGTCTCCGGGATCGCGGCGCCAACCGGCGTGGCCGGCGCGGGCGCGGCTGCGGGTGCCGGCGGCACCTGCGGCGCGGCTGCGGGGCCCGGCGGCACCGCCGCGGGCGCGGAGTCGAGGGGGTGGTCGGCGGTCGTCATGGGGTCGTGGCGAGCAGGTGCTGGCTCTGGCGCAGGACCTCGTCCACCACCTCGGGGACGGAGAGCGCACTGGAATCCAGCACGATGGCACCGTCCGGAACGGACAGCGGATCAGCTGTCCGCGTGCTGTCGAGCGCATCGCGGCGGTCCAGCTCGGCGAGGGTGCGGGCGACGTCGTCGACGCCCTTCTCCCCCAGCTGCCGGGACCGGCGCAGGGCCCGCACCTCGGTTGACGCGGTGAGGAAGACCTTGACGGGGGCGTCCGGCGC
The DNA here is from genome assembly GCF_041008525.1 of Parafrankia sp. FMc2. NCBI lineage: Bacteria > Bacillati > Actinomycetota > Actinomycetes > Frankiales > Frankiaceae > Parafrankia > Parafrankia sp. FMc2. Next base: position 19,884 of record NZ_JBFLUG010000010.1, read on the forward strand.
GACGACCGAACCGATGTCGCGACCCTCGACCACGATGCCGCCGGCGGCGAGCGACTCGGCGATGATCTCCCGCTGCTGGGCGACCAGCCGGGAGCGGACCGCGGACACCGCGGCGACCGCGCTCACCGCGTTGGTGACGGCCCGGGTGCGGATCTGCTCGTCGACGTTGACCCCGTCGACCGCGATCGACGGCCGGTCGGGGTCGGTGCCGACGGTGAGCACCGTGCGCTCGGCGACCTCGGCCACCGCCGACGGGTCCTCGATGTCGATGCGCCGCTCCAGGGCGACCTGGGTGACCGCCCGGTACATGGCGCCCGTGTCCAGGTAGCGCAGGCCCAGCCGGCGCGCGATCTCCCGGGAGACGGTGCTCTTGCCGGAGCCGCCCGGGCCGTCGACCGCCACCACCAGGCCGGTCGGGGTGAACGGGGCGGTGCCGGTCCCGGCGGGGGCCGGGACGGGAACCGAGGAGGGCTGTACGGCGCTCTGCTCCGCGCCCCTCTGCTGCTCCGTCCTGAGTACCTCGTCGTGGCTGCCGGTGGCCGTAACCCCCGGCGAAGCGGACCCGTCGTCGGGGCTCACCCGTCTCCTCCGTCCGGACGCGCGTCTGTCGACTCGCTGTTTCCTGTCCTCACCGGGCCGGCGGCGCCCGACCTGCACGCCGACGGCCCGGATCACAGGCCGTTGGTCCCTGCGGCACCTGCCAGGTGGCCGACCCGGATCAGGCTACTCGCTGGTCCGTCACGAACGGCGGTATGCCGTCCATCCGGCCCTCGTCAGCCGCTCGACCAGGCCGTCCGCACCGGCCGGGTCGACGGCGATCTCGACGATGCCGGCCGGGGCGTCGAGGCTGTGCTCGAACGGACCGACATCCTCGATGTTCACCTCCCACTGGCCGATCACCGCGAACAGCGCCGCGAGCTGGCCCGGGCGGTCGTCGAGCACCACGCCGACCCAGCCCCACGGGAGTGCCTGCGCGCCTGCCTTGCGGGGCAGCCGTGCCCGGCCGTGATGGCCGCGGCCCATGGCGCCCGAGACGGCGGCGACGGCCTCGTCACGGGTGCCCTCGGCCAGCACGTCGGCGAGGTGGGTGAACTCCCGCCCCAGCCGGCGCACCCGTTCGGCGATGTGCGACCGGTTCCCCTCGATGATCGAGGCCCACAGCCCGGCGTCGCTGTCGGCGAGGCGGGTCGTGTCCCGGAAGCCCTGGCCGACGAACGGCAGGTCGTGCGGGTCGAGACCGACCACGGTGCCGGCGAGCACGCTCGCGACGAGCTGCGGCACGTGCGAGACGACGGCCATCGTCGCGTCGTGCCGCTCCGGTGTCGTGCGCACCGGGATGGCACCGCAGGACAGGGCGAGCGCGGCGGTGGCCGCCACCGCCGCCGCCCCGGTGTGCGGCACCGGGCAGACGGCCCAGACCCGCTCGGCGAACAGGTCCGCGCGGGCCGACACGGCCCCGTGCCGCTCCCGGCCGGCGATGGGATGGGCGGGGCACCAGCTGCCGAGGTCACACCCGAGCTGGACCGCTTCGACCAGCGGGCGCATCTTCACACTGCCGGCGTCGCTGACCGTGGCCGCGAGCCCGCTCCGCTGCAGTTCCCGCAGTTCGGCGGCGACCGTCGGCAGGGGTGTACAGATCACCGCGTGGTCGACCCGCTCGCCCTGCCAGGGCCGCCCGGCACCCATCGCTTCGGCGAACTTGACCTGGGCCTCGTCGGTGTCACGCAGGAGCACCTCGACGCCGCGGGCGGTCAGGGCGAGCCCGATGCTCGTGCCGATCAGCCCGGACCCGACCACCGCCACCCGCCGCAGCTCGGGCAGGTGCGCGTCGTCCCACGCGGGCGGGTCTGCCACCGAGGCCTCGACGCCGGGCCGCACGTAGGGCGGAGCGAAGCGGCCCGCCCCACCCGCAGGCCCGGCTGTCACAGCCCCGCGGCCTTGTGGAGCGCCCCGATCTCGTGCCGGGTGAGGTGGCGGGCCCGGCCGGCCCGCAGCGTGCCGAGCGTCACCGGCCCGAACGAGACCCGGACGAGCCGGTGCACCGGGTGCCCCACGCTCTCCATCATCCGGCGCACCACATGTTTGCGGCCCTCATGCAGCACGAGCTCCATCATCACCCGGGACGCGGCGACGTCGATGATCCGGGCGGAGTCGACCGAGACCGGACCGTCCTCGAGCTTGACGCCCGCGCGCAGTCGGCGCGGGAGATCCTTGCGTACCGGGCCGCTGATCTCGACGTAGTAGGTCTTCGCCACCCCGAAGGAAGGATGCGTCAGCCGGTGGGCGAGCTCGCCGTCGTTCATGACGAGCAGCAGGCCCTCGCTCTCGCCGTCAAGCCGCCCGACGTGGAACAGGCCGGGCCCGAACTCGGTGAGCAGGTCGGCGATGGTCGGGCGGCCCCGGTCGTCGGACATCGCCGAGAGGATGCCGCGGGGCTTGTTGAGGGCCAGGTACGTCAGGCCGGCGCGGGTGACGATGCGCTCACCGTCGACCTCGATCACCGCGCGCTCGGGGTCGACCCGGCGGCCCTGCTCGCGCACGATCTCGCCGTCGACGCTGACCCGCCCGGCGTCGATCAGCTCCTCGTTGTGCCGGCGGGACCCGATGCCGGCCGACGCCAGCACCTTCTGCAGGCGGATGCCCTCGGACGCCTGGCGGTCATGGCCGGGGGCTGCGCCGGAGGAGTCGGATGCGGTGCTGTTCATGACGCCACGATGTCATCGACATCGGCCACCCCGGGAAGCAGGGGTGCCAGCCGCGGCAGCTCGTCAAGGCCGCGCAGCCCCATCCGCTCCAGGAAGTAGTCGGTGGTCCGGTACAGGATCGCGCCCGACTCGTGGTCGTGACCGCACTCCTCGATCAGGTTGCGGGCGGTGAGGGTGCGGATGACCCCGTCCGCCGAGACGCCGCGCACCGCCGCGACCCGACCCCGGCTGACCGGCTGCTGGTAGGCGACGATCGCGAGGGTCTCCAACGCCGCCTGGGACAGCCGCGCCGACTGCCCCGCCAGCACGAAGCGCTCCACCCAGGGCGCGCACTCGTCGGCGGTGTAGAGGCGCCAGCCGCGGCCCACATGCCGCAGCCGGAAGCCGCGCTCCTCCCGCTCGTACCGCTCGGCCAGTTCGGCGAGCAGCCGCTCGACCCGGCGGGCGGGGATGTCGAGGGCGGTCGCGAACTCGGCGATGCCCACCGGTCGCTCGGCGACTGTCAGCACCGCCTCGACGAGCGTGGTGTCCGACGGGCGGCCCGGCTCCGCGCCCGCAGGCGGGCGCCTCGCCTTCCCCCCCGCCGGCGGAGCCGGCGCCACCGGCGCCACCGGCTCCGCCGCGGGCTCGGACTCCGACGCGGACTCCGACGCGGACACAGGCACGTCCGCGACGCCGGTTCCGGCCGGAGTGGCTTCCTCGGTCACGCGGTCGATCTCCTCGGTCGTCTCGGTCTCCTGGGCCGGCCGCCCAGCTCGACCAGGTCCTCCTGCGGTGGCAGGCCCTCCCCCGCCTCCTCCGGCAGACCCGGGTCGTACTCAGGTGCGGGGTCGGGTCCGGGTACGTCCGGCTCGTCCTCGCCAGAGTAGAGCGAGGCACCGACAGGACGACCCTCGTCCTCGGCACGGGCCACCCAGCGGACGATCAGCTCGCCCAGCGGCCGCTCCTGCTCGAAGTCGATGCGGCCTTCCCGGAACAGCTCCAGCAGGGCGAGGAACCTGGCCACGATCTCGATCGTCTCGAGCAGGCCGACGCAGAGCACCCCGAACGAGGCCGACCCCAGTTCGCGGAGCATCCCGATGACGGCGATCATGTGTTCGCGGACGCTGACCCGCGGCAGGTGCACGTGGTCGGTCGCCACCTGCGGCGGCAGCGGCGGCTCCCGCAGCCGGGAGGCGAGCACCGCCAGCTCGGACGGACCGATGGTGATCTGGACCTCGGGCAGCGCGGCGGCGTACCGGGGTTCCAGCGGGACGGCCCGGGCGACGAACCGCGACTCCAGCGCCATCATGGCCGTGAAGATCGCGGCGGCCTCCTTGTAGGCCCTGTACTGGAGCAGCCGGGCGAAGAGCAGGTCGCGGGCCTCGAGCAGCGCGAGGTCCTCGGCCTCGTCGTCGGAGATCGCACCGGGAAGCAGCCGGGCGGCCTTCAGGTCGAGCAGAGTGGCGGCGATCACCAGGAACTCGGTCGCCTGCCCCAGGTCGAACCGGTCCCCCAGCCGCCGGATGTGGGCGACGAACTCGTCGGTCACCTTCGACAGCGCCACCTCGGTGACGTCCATCCGGTGCTTGGCGATGAGCGAGAGCAGCAGGTCGAACGGCCCGGAGAAGTTCTCCAGCTCCACCACGAACGGCACCGTGCGCCCGCCGCGGGCGGTGGATGCCGCCGCGGGGCCGTCCGCGGCGGGTCCAGGCGTGTCGGGGCCTCCGTCAGCCCCGGGTCCGGGGAGGTCCATGTCGGCGGTCAGGGCAGGTCGATGCCGATCAGCGAGCCCAGGCCGCGCAGGAGCGGGAAGACCAGCTGACCGAGCACGGACGGGAAGCCCGGGAACAGCACCGGCAGAATGATCACCGCGAGCAGGATCGCGAGCCCGATGTTGCTGTCGGTGAGCCGGTGGTTGGCCCGGCGCCAGCCGTCGGACTGTGGGCCGAGCAGGAACAGGATGCGCCCGCCGTCCGCCGGGGGGACCGGTACCAGGCTCAGGATGCAGAGCGAGGCGAAGGTGATCGCCATCCACAGCAGCAGTTCGATGCCGAAGGTGCTGCCGACGATCTCCGCCGCCCGGTCACCGGTGTCGATCAGCACCCGGCGGGTCAGCGCCCGGGCGCCGGCGAGGGCCGCCAGGGCCAGCAGGGCGTAGGCCAGCGGCCCGGCGAGCAGCGCGGCGGCCACGTGGAAGCGGCGCCTGCGCCAGACGTCGTTCATCTGGATCGGCTCCGCCCAGCCGGCCCCGCCGAGCAGCACGCCCACCCAGCTGAAGGGGCTGATCCGCTGCGTCCCGAGGCTGGCGGTGAGCCGCCCGGAGCGACGGGGCACCGGATCCCGGGCCAGCCGGGCGGCGAGGATCTGCGCGGCGTCGTGCGCGACGATGCCGATGACGAAGGCGAGCACGATCCCGAGCAGTGCCGCTGGCTCGGCAAGGTGAAACAGCACGGCGTTTGTTCCGTCCCCGATCGGTTGTCCCACTTCGGGACCCGCCGACCGGGTCCCTTCCCCACACGACCGCACCCCCCGGCCGCCCACACCACCGCCCGCCGGTCACCGCCCGGGCCGTGCCGCCCGCACACCGCCGGGGCGATGGGGCGGTGCGGGAACGGCCCGGGCGGTGGTTCAGCCGACGGCCGGCGGTGTTGCGTAACGGGCCATCAGCTCACGGGCCAGACGACGGTATCCGGCCGCGCCGACCGATGTGGGTGCATACGTCGTGATCGGCTCTCCGGCGACGGTCGTCTCGGGAAAACGGACCGTGCGGTTGATCACCGTGTGGAATACCTCGTCCGGGAAACGCTCGACAACCCGGGCGAGCACCTCGCGGGCGTGCAGTGTCCGCGCGTCGTACATGGTCGCCAGAATCCCCGCCAGTTCCAGACGGGAGTTGAGCCGCTCGCGAACCTTGTCGATGGTCTGCAGCAGCAGTGCGACCCCGCGCAGGGCGAAGTACTCGCACTCCAGCGGAACCATGACCGCGTCGGCCGCGGTGAGCGCGTTCACGGTGAGCAGACCGAGCGAGGGCTGGCAGTCGATGAGGATGACGTCGTAGCCGTCCATGACGGGGGCGAGCGTGCGGGCCAGGCTGTGCTCCCGGCCGACCTCGGAGACCAGCAGCACCTCGGCCGCCGACAGGTCGATGTTGCTTGGCAGCAGATCAAGACCCTCGACCTGGGTCTCGACGATGGTGTCCTGGATGTCGGCGTCGCCGCCGAGCAGCAGGTCGTGCACGGTGACGTCGAACTGCATCGGGTTGATACCCAGGCCCACCGAGAGGGCCCCCTGCGGGTCGAAGTCGACGAGCAGCACCCGGCGGCCGTACTCCGCGAGCGCGGCACCGAGGTTGATCGTGCTGGTGGTCTTGCCCACCCCGCCCTTCTGGTTGCACATCGCGACGACCCAGGCGGGGCCGTGGGACGTCAGCGCGGCCGGCACGGGGAACGCCGGCATGGGACGGCCGGTCGGGCCCGGCTTGCCGACACCCTCGTCGGCGTTGTCCTCGCCGCCGACCTCCAGCCGGCCGTCCTCGGACAGGCGAGGCTCGCCGACCGTCACCTCGCCGTAGTAGCGGCGGCCCCCCGGACCGGAGACCGCGGAGTCGGAACGGACCACGAAGTACCTGCTCCTCACGACTGCTCGGACAGCCCCGGGCTGTTACCGGATCGGTTCCTGCTGTTCTTGCTGTCTGTCGGCTGTTACTGCGTCTTCGGCGGAGATCTCCTCCTGTGACGAGCAGAAACGGACCGGTTGGAGCGTACCGACCCGGACCCGGTATCAGCGGTCTCGGGGTCCGCCCGTCGGCGTGTCGTGTTCCACGGAGCATGTGCGGCCCGAACTTCGGTGCCCACCCGGTGCGTTTCGCGCTGATATCGGTGGTACCGGACCCCGGCGGCTTCCGCACCTGACGAGCGACACCCAGGGCGACATTGCCGGCGGGTCACCGGCGGGTGTTGGCTGAGCCGAAATCACCCGCGACACAGCCACGACGAATGGGAGTGCCATGACCGAGGGCCCGCAGGCAGTGACGGTGGAGGCGGTCGTCGCCGCAGGGAAGGGCGTGCCGGTGGCCCTCACCCGGATCGTCGTGCCGGCGCCCGGCCCCGGCGAGGCCCGGGTGCGGGTGCAGGCCTGCGGCGTCTGTCACACCGACCTGCACTACCGCGAAGGCGCCATCAACGACGACTACCCCTTTCTGCTCGGCCACGAGGCCGCGGGCACGGTCGAGGCCGTCGGCGAGGGCGTGACGTCCGTCGCCCCCGGCGACTACGTCGTGCTCGCCTGGCGCGCCCCCTGCGGGATCTGCCGTTCCTGCCTGCGCGGGGCGCCCTGGTACTGCTTCGACTCCCGCAATGCGGCCAACCCGATGACGCTGGAGGACGGCACCCCGCTGTCGCCGGCGTTGGGCATCGGCGCCTTCACCCCGCTGACGCTGGTCGCCGCCGGGCAGTGCGTCAAGGTCGACCCGGACGTCCCACCGCAGGCCGCGGGCCTGATCGGGTGCGGGGTCATGGCCGGCTTCGGCGCGGCGGTGAACACCGGGCGGGTCGGCCTGGGCGAGACCGTGGCCGTGTTCGGCTGCGGGGGCGTCGGCGACGCGGCCATCGCCGGCGCGGCCGTGGCCGGCGCCCGCCGGATCATCGCCGTCGACGTCAGCGACCGCAAACTGGAGTGGGCCCGCCGCTTCGGCGCCACCGACGTGGTGAACGCCAGCGCCCAGGACCCGGTCGAGGCGGTGCGGGCGCTGACCGGCGGCAACGGCGCGGACGTCGTCATCGAGGCGGTCGGGCGGCCCGAGACCTACCGGCAGGCCTTCTTCTCCCGCGACCTGGCCGGGCGGCTCGTGCTGGTCGGGGTGCCCGACCCGTCCATGACCGTCGAACTGCCGCTCATCGAGGTCTTCAGCCGCGGCGGCTCGCTGGCCTCGTCCTGGTACGGCGACTGCCTGCCGACCCGGGACTTCCCGATCATCACCGACCTGCACCGCCAGGGGCGGCTGAACCTGGCCGACTTCGTCACCGAGACGATCGGCATCGGCGACGTCGAGGAGGCCTTCACCCGGATGGAGCGCGGCGAGGTCCTGCGCAGCGTCGTCCTGATCTAGCGGAGCGGACACACGCCCGCCGTTCCGGTGAATCCGGACGGGTGAGACTGACCAGCGCTGTACCTGCCCCCCAGATCGGGCGGGTACGGTCGGTCGGGCCGGCCGGCGCTCGGAGCCGGAACCGGCACGGAGAGGAGTCCACGTGACGGTCAGCGGTGGCCAGCGGGTCGACCGAGTCATCACCCGCGGCGAGTTCACCCTCGACGGCCAGACGTTCACCGTGGACAACAACGTGTGGCTCGTCGGCGACGAACGCACGATCGTCGTCGTCGACGCGGCCCACGACCCGTCCATCATCGAGGCCGCGGCCGACGGCCGCCGAGTGACGATGATCATCGCGACGCACGGGCACAACGACCACATCAACGCCGCCGCCGAGCTGTCGGACCGGGTGCACGCCCCGATCGCGCTGCACCCGGACGACACGGCGCTGTGGCGCCAGGTCTACCCGCAGCGCTCGCCGGACTCGTCGCTGCGGGACGGTCAGATCATCCCGATCCCCGGCGGGGAGCTGCGCGTGCTGCACACTCCCGGGCACTCCCCCGGCGGTGTCTGCCTTTACGGGCAGATCAACGGCGACCCGGTTCTCTTCAGCGGCGACACGCTGTTTCGTGGGGGCCCCGGCGCAACAGGGCGCTCCTTTTCCGACTTCCCGACCATTCTTGCCTCGATCCGCGGAAAGCTGCTCAGCCTGCCCTCCGAGACCGTCGTGCACACCGGTCACGGTGACGACACGACCATCGGCGAGGAAGCCGTCGACTACGACGACTGGGTGCGCCGCGGGCATTAGCCGCGGCCGGCTCAGCCGGCGCGCTTGTCCCGCCGCAGGTGGCGCAGCTCCCGGCGCAGGCGGATCTGCGGGATCACGCCGATCAGCAGGCCCACGACCAGCCCCGCCGCGGCTGCCGCGGCGAGCGCGCCGGCGACCGACATCTCCTGCGTGGAACCGAACACCCAGATGCTCAGCCGCTGGTCGTTCTTGACGACGAACACGATCACCAGAATCGCGATCAGCAGAATCAGCACCGTGATCGCGTAGGTCGTGTAGGCGACTCCGGCGCGGCGGCCCGGCCCGGAACCGCCACCGGCGGCGGCCGGCCCGGTGCCCGGGGCCGGCGCGGGCCCGCCCGGAGGAACCCGGCCCGGCACCGGTGGCGCCGAGGGCGACGGATACCCGGTGGTGGTGGCCGGGGCGGCTGCCCCACCCACCGCCGGCGGGACCTGGCCCGGCGCCACGGCCCGCGGCGCCTCGCCGCCACCGCCCGGCTGCTGTGGTGCCGTCATCGCCCGCCCCCTGCACAGTCCGTCCCGGCAAACCCCGGCAAACCCCGGCCGACCTGGCCGGCCCAGACCGGCAAGGCGTCCGTCGATCCGGGCGCTGACACCCGTGCACGCAGTCTAGGACGGCGGGTGCCATATGCTGAGTCCCGCGGACGAGTTGGCCGGGCGGTCGCGTCGGCACCGGGGCGCGAGTCCCGGCGCCGCCGAGGAACGTCCGGGCTCCACAGGGCGGGGTGGTGGGTAACGCCCACCCGGGGTGACCCGCGGGACAGTGCCACAGAGAACAGACCGCCGGTGCCCCTGGGCGCCGGTAAGGGTGAAACGGTGCGGTAAGAGCGCACCAGCGCCCGGGGTGACCCGGGCGGCTCGGTAAACCCCACCCGGAGCAAGGTCAAGATGCCCGGCCGGTAACGGCCGCGGCTGCGCAGGCGTTCGAGGGCTGCCCGCCCAAGCCTGCGGGTAGACCGCACGAGGCCGTCGGCAACGGCGGTCCTAGATGGATGACCGTCACCGGCAAGCCGCAAGGCGACCCGGAACAGAACCCGGCGTACAGGCCAACTCGTCCGCTTTACGCCTCTGACCTGCACCGGAAGGTTCAGGCGCCCACGCTGGGCCGTTCCTGGGCCGTTTCAGTCTGGAGGGCCGTCCCGAGCACCGCGTCGACAGCGGTCCGGGTGGCGTCCTCGGTGTCGGGCCACAGGTGACCGTACGTATCGAGGGTCTCCATCGCGCTCTTGTGCCCCAACCGGGCCTGGACCACCTTCACGTTCTCGCCAGCGAAGATCAGCAAGCTCGCGTAGTAGTGGCGCATCTCGTGGAAGTCGACCCCGGCCGCCAGGCGGTCGGCCACCGCGTCGACCTTGTCCGCCTCATCCTTCTGCCTGACCTTGCGCAGGTCCGCCGCGCGCTTTCGCAACGCGGCCTCGGCCTGGCGGACGGCCGGCTTCCAGACCCGATCAATGAACCGGTTCCGGCGAATGATCCCCCCATCGTCGCCCGGGTAGAGCAGGCGCACCTGCACCCGCCGCGGCGTCGCCCCTGCCGCCCGCTCGGTGTACTCGTCCACCTCGACGAGCGCGGGCGGGAACTGCCGCACGTGCTCCGACAGCGCGGTGATGACGACCTGCGGATACGGGATCGTCCGCTCGGAGGCCTCCGTCTTCAGCGGTCGAAGGTAGGGCTTCCCCCTGTTCGGCGTCTGGCCCTGGCGGTCGACCCGGCCGCGCCGGTGCAGGAACTCCACCCGGTCCAGCGTGGACCCGAGGATCTCCCCCTCCCGCTTGCCGGTGCCGGCCGCCTCGACGAACGCAGCACGCCAGCGTGCCGGCGCCGCCTCCACGAGTGCCTCCACGGCCATCGTCGGCAGCGGGACGACCCTGGTCTTCGTGATCGGCGGGAGGTTGATGTTCAGGCACGGCGTCGCGGTGATGATCCCGTCCGCGACCGCCGACCGGAAGATCGTGGCCAGGTAGCCGTACACCCGGTGCATCGTCCGCGGGGCCAGGACAGCAGACCGCTCGGTTACCCAGGACTGCACTGCCGACCGGCGGATCTTCCCGATCGGCCGGTCACCGAAGGTCGAAATGATGTGGTTTTTCAGGTCGGAGGCGACAGTCTCGGCCGTGCTCGGCGCGTGCTGGACCTGGTCTCGCTGCCAGGCCTCGGCGCGCGCCCGGAACAGCTCCTTGCCCTTGTCAGGGTCCACGTACGTCCCGCGGAGCTTGTCCGCCTCGACGGTGGACAGGAACCGCTCGGCGTCGACCCGCTTCGCGAAGGTCGGGTAGTGCGGCTTCCCCGCGTCGTCGAGGTACTCGACCTGCCAGCGGTCACCCTTGCCGTGCCGCGCGGACTTCACCCGCTCCCCATCGGGGCCCTTCTTCGCGTTGAACCAACGGTCCTTGATGCGAGCCACTACGCCTCCCCCGATCCTCTTACGTCGTCTAAATCTGTCCTGCCGGCCCGAGAGGCCGCCAGCCGCCTAGCCCTCGGGGGCCGGCGGTGGGACGGCACAGGCATTAGGGCCAGGCAATACCGTCCCGAACCCCGGTCACTCACGGTAATTTCGATCATGTACGGGTTGTGGCCTTCGCCACAAAACCTCCATCCATGACGAACCCCTATGCCGTAGGACCTGTCGACGACGCGAAGGGTCCTACGGCATCGCATTGCGGCGCTAGATGAGCTCAGATGAGCTTAAAAGAACCTAGTCTGATCTAGTCCGGTCCAGTCCGGCCTATGCCTGTGAAGCAATGCCATGTCGCATCTGACGCCAGGAAGCGTCACACCTCCTGCAACATATGCCGACGTACGTTAGGCGGTATCTAACATTGCTTGAGTTACAGGGCGTGATCAGGGCTCGGTTCGACTCGCGTTCGCCCCGAAGCGCCTGTACAACTAGGGCATGCCACCCCGAACGAGGCATCCCGCCCACGCCATCCTCCGGACGCGGGGGATCTCCCAGAGGACGCTCGCCGCAGACCTCGGCTACTGCGAGCAGACCGTCTCCACCGCCCTATCCGGTGGGCCGACCACGGCGCCTTTCCGGCGGAAGGTCTCCGAGTACCTCGGCCTTCCCGAGGGTGATCTGTTCCACGACGCTGCCGTCGAATGGGAGGCCCAGGTCCTGCGCGTCATCAACACGGCGCCGGTCGGCGCGCGCCATCGGGCTGCGCGGCTCGCCGCCGCCTTCGGGGACGCAGCGTGACAACGCCCGCCCTCCGTGCCGCGGCCTGACCGCGGCCACAACTGAGACGGCCGGTGAGGGGCTGCAACCCCTCACCGGCCTGAGACCACCACAACCTGAATGCGACTCCGAGAGGCGATGGCCTGTGCCATCTTCACCTGCCTGCACGCCATCTGGCGAGTCGGCATCCCCCGAACGATTCCTCGACGGCCGTTTCGCCGTGAATCGCGGCCGATCGACTAGCCCGGCGCGGGTGCCGGCGTGACCGCCGTAAAGGCAGGCCGCGCAACCGGCACTGACGTACGGCGCCGACGTGCTGAGGCGCTCGCCCCGGTGCCAACGGGGCCGATGCGGACCGTGGAGGAAACCGCCGAGCAGCTACGGACCACCGTGGGTGCGCTGTACACCATGCGGCACCGCGGTGAGGGCCCGCGGGCGGTGCGTCAAGGTCGAAGGTTGATCTACGCGCAGAGTGAGATCGACGCTTATGTCGCACGGCTCTACGCGGAACAGGCCGCCGGATGACGTCCCAGAACGACGAACGCGGCCCCCTCGGCAGGGACCGCGTTCGGACAGATCGGCACACGGGCGACGGCGCAGATCGCGTCCAGCGTACGACGCACGAACTCCTTGGTGCCGCACTGCGGTACGCCCGCCTCGGTTGGCCCGTCGTGCCGCTGCTGCCGCGGGGGAAGCGGCCGATCCTGCCCGACTGGACGAACGCGGCCAGCACCGACCGGGACGTCATCCGCGGGTGGTGGGCCCGCTGGCCGGACGCCAACGTCGGGATCGCGACCGGCCCGCGGTCCGGGCTCGCCGTGCTCGACCTGGACCCGCGCTCCGGCGGTGCCGAGTCGCTGACCGAGCTGGAGACGCGGGTGGGCCTGCTGCCCGGTACGGCGATGGTCGTCACCGGGTCGGACGGGGTCCACTTCTACTACCGCCACCCCGGGGTGAAGGTCACGAGCAGGGCTCATTCCCTCGGCCGCGGCCTGGACGTGAAGGCGGACGGCGGACAGGTCGTCGCGCCACCGTCGATCCACCCGACCGGCCAGCGGTACGTCTGGTCCGGGAACGTCGACGGCCTGTTCGCCGGTGACGTCGCCGGATTCGTGGCACCGTGGCCGACGTCGCAGCTCACACCCGCCGAGCCGGCACCCACCCCGTCAGCACCGCGGGTGCTGGCAGCCACGGCGCCGATGGACGGTTCCGGAGGCGCGGCGCAGGTCACCGACCGGTGGTCCGCCCAGACGGACTGGTCGGAGCTGCTGGAGCCGGCGGGGTGGCGCTGCTGCTGGGACGCTGGCCACGGGGAACGGCGCTGGGTCCGGCCGGGCAAGACCGATTCCGGCTGGTCCGCCGTCAGCCACGACGGCGAACACACCTACCTGCACGTGTTCACCAGTAACTCGACGTTCGACCCGGATGCGAGCCTGAGCAAGTTCCAGGTCTTCGCCCACCTGCACCACGGCGGAGACCAGGCGGCCGCGTGGCGTGCGATCGCGCCGCCGTTGGACCGCGCCGACCCCGTCAGGCTCGCCGAGTTCGTCCGGGACGGCGGCACCGGGCAGTTCACGCACCCGCGCGGTTCTGTGGCCGGACGGCTGAAGTGGGCCGCCGGTCAGGTCGCGGGCCAGGTCGAGCGTGACGCCGCGGCAGCCCCCCTCATCCGCGCCGCCATCCGTGCCGGGCTCGCCATCGACGAGGCCGCCCGGATCGTGTGCCGCGCCCTTGACGAGGCCGGGCGTTGACCGCCACCGAGCCGTCCGACGACGAGATCAGGGACGCGATGAACAGGGCGGACGCCGAAGCGGCGGAGGAGCAGGCGGCATCCGCACCCCCGATGCCGGTGTATCCGCGTAAGGCCATGTCGGTCGGTGCCCTCGGCGACCTGCTCGACCGCGCCACCTCGACGGGCCTGCCCGATGCGCTGGTAGGTGGTGCCGGGCTCGGCGTGGGCGCGACCTGCGTCATGTCTGCGCGGCTTCTGCCGAATCCGGAGTACCCGTCGTGGGTGGAGCGGTCGGGGGTGTGGGTGCCGCTGGTCGCTCCCCGTTCGGGCGGAAAGTCACCCGCGCTGCGGATCGCCCGCGCGCCGCTGGACGACGTCGAGGAAGCGGCGTACGAGATGTGGCGCCGCGAAATCGAGGACTGGGAGTCCGCGCCCAAGAAGGAGCGGCCACCTCGGCCGGCACGTCAGCGGTGGACCGTTGATGACGTCACCCTCGAGATGTTCATGCGGGTCATGGACACGACCGGCGGCCGGTGCGCCGCCGCCGTGGACGAGCTGCGTACCCACCTGGCCGGCATGGGCCGGTACCGCAGCGGTGGGGACGGCGGAGACCGGGCCCGGTGGCTGTCGATCTGGGACGGCGCCGCAGTCAGCTACGACCGGGTGGGTTCCGACGTCAGCATCCGTGTCTCGGCACCCACGGCGCCGATCGTCGGCGGTATCCAGCCGCAGTACGTCAACCTGCTCGGCGACGACGAGGACGGCGCCCGCGCCCGGTGGCTGCCGCACTACTCGCCAGGCACGGTGACAGCCACACCCACCCCGCCGGCGACCGAATGGGACGCCTGGGTACGCAAGACATCCGTGCTGTCGCAGCCCCGGGATTGGCACCTGGACACCGCCACCTACCGGACGTGGCGGGGTGCCGTCGCCCGATGGAAAGACACCGAACGCCGCACCGACGTTTCTGCCGCCGTCGCCGGGGCCGCGTCCAAGGCGGACCGGCAGGCGCTGCGCGTCGCCCTGGTGCTCTCCGAGCTGGACGCTCCGGGCGGAGGCGGACCGATACCGCCGGAGGCCATGACCGGCGCGGTCGCGCTCGTCGACTACGCGATCGGCGTCTGGGAGGTGCTCGGCGGCACCACGGAGATGTTCGCGACCTCGCGCCGCGAGGAGACGTTGATCAGCGTCGCTGATCGTCTCGCGGGGTGGGTCGCCGAGCGGGGAGGGCGGGTCACCCGCCGGGACATCGGCCGCGCCAAGCCGTGCGGGATCCGGAAGGCCGCCCAGCTCGACGAGGTGCTCGACGAGTACCGGGCCCTGTTCCCGCGCACGGTGCGTAAGGAGCCGGCACCCGGCGGAGGCCCCGAGACGATGGTCGTCTACGCCCCCCGAGATCCCCGCGTGAGTCTCTCTGCCCCTCCGAATCCGGGCGTTGTCGACACTGTCGACAACGTCGGGAGGTGACAGGAAGAGATGACAGAAAAGCCAGTGATACCAGGCATCGAAAGATCGCCAAACCGGCCAAACGTTGTCGACACCGCCCCGTGTCGACAACGTGTCGACAACGTTCTGTCGACAACGTTTCGATCATCAGTCGGTGCCCCGGGCACCCACGACTCCGATCTCGACGGCGACCGGCGCCCATCACTACCTGCCACCGCCGCCGGCATCCGTGCCGAGAGCCTCGCCCGGGTCCAGCAGCAGATCGCCACCGCCCGCCGCCGCGGCGATGCCCGCCGGGCAGCCGACCGGCAGAAGCGGGCCCGCAGGTCGGCTGGTGTCGATGCCAGGAACCGCCGCAAGCTCGCCCGGCTCACCGCCGGAGCCGGACAGGAGACCAACCAGTGATCGCCATGCCCGCCCCCGACCCCGCGGTCTGCCGCCGGTGCTCCCGCCCGCTCACCGACCCCGATCCCGCGCGCTCGGCCTCGGCAGCGGATGCGCCACCCACCTACGCCCGGCCGCCCTCGAGGTGCTCGCCGACGCCGCCGCGGCAGCCACCGCCCAGATGCCGCTGGAGTTCGGCGACGAGGCCGCATGACCTCGACGGCCAGGCCCCGCGGGCCGCCGGTGGGAGCGCGACCGGACATCGACCAACGACCAAGGAGAAGAACGTGATCGACAGCCGCGAACTCGCGGAGCAGTACTTCGCCAGGTACGGCCATCCCAGCCTGTGTCACCGTCCCGGGCCGCGCCCGCCTGCGGAGGCGAAGCGGGTCCAGCTCCGCCGGGGGCAGACCCTGCCCGCCCTCACGAAGAAGATCGTCCGGCCGTCCCGGTGGGGCAACCCGTTCACGGTCGCCGAGTACGGCCAGGCCGGCGCCGTCGAGCGCCACCGCAACTGGCTGTCGGGTGAGGGCCCCTGGGTGATGCGCACGCCGCACCCGCTGCACCCCGACTGCTACACCGCCACCTACGACCGCGCACGCGTCCTGTACGAGCTGCGGGAGCTCGGCGGCTACGACCTGGCGTGCGCGTGCGAGCCGGGCGAGCCGTGCCACGGCGACACCCTGCTCTCCCTGCTCACTGCCTGACCCACCAACGCGAGCGGCGCCGTGGTGGACCCCACGGCGCCGCGCTCCCGAACTTCAACCAGAACGGAGTGTAGATCGTGAACACCACCAAGGCCGAGAAGGTCGAGGCGCGCCGGATCAAGGCGGAGGAACGCCGGATCAAGGCGGAGGAACGCCGGATCAAGGCGGAGACCATGCGGATCAACGTGGAGGTGAAGACCCTCCGCGGTGAGCGCAAGGCGTGGCTAACCGGCCGGGTGTTCGTCGCCTTGGGCTGGTGGGGACTGCCCTGGTGCGACGGGCCCGGCGGGTACGGGCACGACGATTCAGGTTGCGATGGCTGCGCGACGAGGCTCTACGCCCGCGACCGGGCAGACGAGATCGGCACCCGTATCGACGTGCTGCTGTCCCGGCTGAACCCGCTCGTCGGCGAAGTCGTGCCCGCGGACGTCGGTCCCGTCTGGGCTGTGTCACCGCGGCCCGCCGACGCCCTGTTCTGACCCCCGAGCGGCGCCGTGGGTGACCACCCACGGCGCCGCCTACCAGCGAACCAGCCAGGAACGAGGATCGCATGCACACGATCGCCAGCGGCGGACTCGGCATCTCCGCCGACCGTGTCGCCCACACCTGCACCATTTGCGGCCAGACGACCACCCCCACCCACGTCCACCGCCACGCCGAGACCGCCACTGCCACCGTCGACAGCACGCTGTGCGCGGACTGCCACCACCGCCACGACCCCCGCCTCGCCGCGGTCGGCGACGCCGTCGAGGCCATCGTCCGGGCGGCCGGCGGTGGCGACGCCTACGACGATCGCGTCTACGACACGGTCAGCCTGCTGCTCTCCACGGTCCGCGCCGAGGCCTCCGCCCGGGACGCCGCCCGGTTCTTCCGCGCCACCTTCGGCCGCGAGCCCCACCGTCCGGCCATCCACCCCGTCGGCACTGTCGACATCAACGACGGTGAGGGCCCGTGGGTCGCCGAAGCCGAGCTTCGGAACGGACACCCGTGGATCAAGATCGGTGACGGCGGGCATCCGTTTTTCGAGGACACCGCCGACGCGGCACGAGAGCTGGTCCGCCGCCTCACCAATCTGATCGACGCGGCCGAGGCCGCCGACACCCCGCTCGAGCAGGACGGCACCCGCCGTGGCCGCCTGGCCATCGTCGCCGAGACCGTAACCCGCATCTGACCCGCAACGCGGCGCGGCGCCGTGGATCGGACCCACGGCGCCGCATCCCGAACCTATCCGGAAGGACGCGACATGCCCGACAGCACGAAGCCGGACGGCACCACCGCGCTGATGTCGGTGCTGGACCTGATGCTCGGCCACGTCATCCCGGAGTACTGCGAGGACTGCGGTGCCGGTGCGCTCGTCGAGCAGGTCGACGGCGTGTACCTGCTGCGCGTGGAGCACTACGGCGGCTGCCCGGACTACGCCGCACGCCTGGCCGCGTCCGCCACCTGACCGCCCTGCCCGCCCCGGTGACGGCTGGGGCGGGCCCCACCCCGAACCCCCAAGGAGGACACCGTGCCCATCACCACCGTCACCACCGACGACGTCACCACCGCCGAGGCCGCGGTCAACGCAGCCAAGGCTGATGTCGACGCTCTCGCAGCCCAAGCTGCCACCGCCTACGCCGCCGGCGCCCCGGTCGACCCCACTGTCGAACGGGCCCCCATCCACACCCGCAACCGCTTCCAGACCGCACAGCACGACCTCGACCAGGCCCGCGCCGGACACCGCCAGTGGATGGACGACCGGGCCGGCCGGCCTGGCCGTGAGAAGAACGCCGCCGCACCAATCGCCGCCGCAGGCAAGGACATCGACACTGCCGGCCGGGCGGTTACCGAGGCCCTCACCGCCGCGCAACACGCCCTCGTCGCCCTCCTCGACGCCGGCCGCAGCTACGACGAGGCCATCCGCTCCGCCGCATCCCTCCTCGACACCCACGGGCTGCACCTCGACAACGACGAAGAGCACGCCACAGGAACGGGACACAGGCTTGTCGGT
Source organism: Parafrankia sp. FMc2 (assembly GCF_041008525.1). Classification (NCBI taxonomy): domain Bacteria; kingdom Bacillati; phylum Actinomycetota; class Actinomycetes; order Frankiales; family Frankiaceae; genus Parafrankia; species Parafrankia sp. FMc2. The sequence continues at coordinate 37,904 of NZ_JBFLUG010000010.1, forward strand.
GGGCCCGTGGTCCGCATCGCCGGCGCCGACCACATCGCCCCCGACCCGGCCGTGCTCGTCCAGTGGACGGTGTCCCGGGTCGCCGGCACCCGGCTCGGGCACGGCCACCCCCTACACAAGCCGGTCGGCCCGCACCGCGACCTGGAGACCCGCTCCGCCCGCCTGGTCGACGGCGTACCGCCGGTGCCCGTGCAGAACACGCGCGGCGTCCAGGACACCAAGACCAGCCCTCACCGCAAGTAGCCGCCCCCGTCCCGGCCGGCTCCACCCGGACCGGCCGGGACGCCCACACGACCACATCGAGGAACCATCCACATGATCACCTACGTCACGACCGGACCAACCTGCTACGACTGGCAACCCGTCCTCGGCTGCGACCGCATCTCACCCGGCTGCGACCACTGCGTCGACATGGCCGACGCCGCCAACCTCAAAGCCGCCGGCCACGAACTGTTCCAACACGACGGCCACCCCGTCACCTCCGGACCCGGCTTCGGTATGACCCTGCACACCCACCTCCTCACCCTGCCCCTCACCTACGAAGAACCCACCAACTTCTTCCTCGGCGTCGGCATGGACCTGTTCCACGCGCGGATCCCGTTCCCCTACCTGAAGGGGATCTTCGAAGTGATCGCGGCATGCCCCCGGCACACGTTCCATTTCTGCACCCGCCGCTCTCTACGCATGGCCCGACTCGCCCCGAAACTGCCCTGGCCCGACAACCTGTGGACCGGGGTATCCGTCGAGAACGCCGACTACCTCAACCGCCTCGACCACCTCCGCCAGGTCCCCGCCGCGATCCGCTGGCTCGCCGCAGAACCCCTCATCGGCCCCCTCGACGGCCTCAACCTCGACGGCATCGACACGGTTTCGGTCCTCGGCGAGTTCGGCGAAGGACACCGGCCCATCGAACAGGCCTGGGTCCGCGACATCCGAGACGCCTGCATCGCCCGGCGCGTGCCGTTCTACCTCAAAGGTTGGGGTGGCCCAGTCAACAATCCGATCGCCCTGCTCGACGGCCGGCTCTGGCGACAGCTACCCCGACACCCGGCCCGCCCCGGCCGGCTCCTCCCCGACACGCTCGGCCGCGAACTGTGGACCGGCGAGCCCGCTCCCACGGCCACCCAGAAAGCCGGGTGACCCACGTGACCGCGCTGGTTCCTCTCCGCACCCCTCCACAGCCCGTCGCCGTACCTGGCACCGACAGCAGGCAGACAGCCGGATGCACCAGACTCTGGCCTCCGGACCCGGCAGTGACCCCCCGCACCGCCGCCGCCTGGGCCGCCATAGCCGCCGTACTCGCCGACGGGCACGCACACCGCTGGGACCAGGTCGAACTCGCCGCGCGGCTCGCCGGCGGCGGACTGAAAGCCTCCTCGGCGCGGCGGATCCTGTCCGACGCGAGCCGCGCCGGGGCACTCACCTGGTGGGGCGGCACCCACACCCGCGACCGGTGGGTCCAAGCCGGGAACTGGCCCGACCAGCACGCCCGACGCGGCAGACCCGCACCGCACATCGTCGAGGGCGTCGTGGTCGCACGCCGCGACGCATGACCAGCCCGCCGCATCAACCCGCTTGCGTTACCGGCACCCCGTAGAAGGTGAAACACCCGCGATCATGAACGGCACCATGATCTCCGCACGGCGCCGAGCCGGGCCCGTCCCGTACCTGCTCCGCCAGACCCCACCCCACGTGAAACTCGACGAGGGCCTGGCCGTGCTCCGCCTCGTCGCCGCAGGCTCATCGATCCGCGACGCGGCCGGCACGCTCGGCCTGTCCGTGACCACCGCCTGGCGCCGGTACTGGTGGGTGTTCGACTGGACCTTGCCGGACAGCGAGGGTCTGCCGCGCGGCCCGTTCCCCCCGCAGCGCGGAACCCGGGCGTGCCCGTCCGGCCGGCCGTACCTGCCGACATGGCCGATCGACAACCCGGCGGTCCGCCGGCCCATCCGCCGCATCCACGGCAACATCCCGGTCTGCGCGCGGGACGTCCTGATCACCACCGGGGCGATCGGGCGGCGGCTCGGTGTGAGCCGGGAGCGCGCCCGGCAGCTCTCCCACCAGCCCGGTTTCCCCACCCCCGAAGCGCGGGAGGGCCGCACCCGCTACTGGGCAGTGTGCGACGTCGAGGCGTGGATCTCCCAGCATCGGCCGCACCTGGCCGACGACTGACCCACGGGCGAACCTGGACTGTGCGGGCGGTCGGGCCCTCGACGCGCGTGCGCGCCCGAGACCTATGGAACCGTTCCCATCGATCCCACCGATGTGGTGGCGGAAAGAGGGCATGTCGGATGCCGAGAGTGAGATGGGCGGTGCCGTGTAGGGCGCGGCGCACGGACGGCTCACCGTGCCGGGCGTATGCGATCCGCGGCGGCCGGGTCTGCCGCACGCACGGCGGCGCGTCCCCGAACGCCCGGCAGGTTGCGAACACGCGGATGATCCTCGACGACTTCCACCGGGCGTTCGACCGGGAGACGAAGACGCTCGGCGAGCGTAGAACCGCATGGCGGGTGAGTCGGATCGTCGAGGCGGCCCTGCGGCTGGAGATGGACCCGGTCGAGGTCGCCCGCGTGCCTGGCCTCGTCGGCTTCGCCGAGGGTTGGGGCGAGTACTCGCCGCCGCCGGAGCCGGAACGACGGGACGACCACCAGTTCCGTGTACACCGGCCCGGCTACGCGATGGCGGAGGCGTTCCCGGGGGTGGTGATGCGGGCACCGGCGCGCGGCCAGCATGAGCCGTACTGCGCCGGGTGGCCCCGTCCGGGTGGCCGGATGTGTATCGAGGAGCTCCGGGTGGTGCTCGACGACCTGGGCCGTCAGTACGGCCGGGTCCGCTGACCGTGCCCACCGCGTCACCGGCCCACCGCCGGCCTCGAGCCCGAACCCGGCCATCCTGGCGGCCCCCCCACCTCAACGTAATATTATTGACACGTAGAGTAGTCATAAGTCTTGGGTTCCGGCCGGAAGCCCGGCGGACACAGCTCTGCGTTGCGCGCGCCATGCTTGGCGCGCGGTCCGTGATCAGAAAGAGGTGGTAATGAGCGGTCCCCGTGCGCCGCGTGACCTCGACGGCCACGGGCGGAGCCTGTGGGTGCGGATCACCAGCTGGCTCGACGAGCGGAATCTGATCCTCGACCCGCACGAGGAGCTGTTGGTGGTCGAGATGTGCCGGACGGCGGATCGTCTTGCGGCGCTGCGCCGCACCCTGGCCGTCGTCAGGTCACCGACCAACCCGGACTGGACCCGTCTCGCCAGCGAGGAGCGACAGCAGCGCCTGGCCTACGGCCTCCTAGTGTCCGCGCTGGGATTGCCGTCCGGTGCCGTCGACGATGTCCCGCCGGCTGTGGCCGGCGCGGGGAGGGCTGTCGAGAGGGCACCGCGGTCACGTCGGGAGCAGAAGGCCGCGGCGACCAGGCGGGCTGACGCCGACCGGTGGGGGATGGTCCTGCTGTGGCGTAGACCGGACGTTGACGAGCTGTTCGTCCGACTGCGGCGGCGTGTGGGCGAGCTGCGTGTCACCCGCTTCGCCGCCTTGCCGGTCAACGAGCCTGCTGTACCCGACCCGGCTGCGGTCGCCCGGGGGCGGCGGATGGGCGAGCTGGTCACGCAGCTGCGCCAACTCGGCCCCCTGCCGCCGCAGGCGGAGCTTGTCGAGCACCGGCGGCCGCGAACGCGACCGGATGATCCGGCTGGTGCTATGCCTGCCGCGGAGTGACGGCCGACCGGAGTGGGTCGTGACACAGGTACCGACCGGCGTTCCCTGCTGGGCTCGGCACCGGTGCACGGACCGGAGGACGATCACACCCTGGTGTGGCGCGGCGAGATACCGCCGGCTTGATCTCCCCGTATGCCCGGGCGGGACCACCGACCCGCCGGCCGCCACCGGCGGGCCGTGGCCGTTCCGGGGGCTGTAGGCGAGCTGCTCAGAGCTACGGAGAGCGCCGATCCTGGCCGGCTGGCGTGATGGGTTGGGTGGCCCGGCGCGCGCGGGCCGGACCCTTCCCGCCTGCAACGCCAGCGGCCCGCCTCCACACCGGAGACGGGCCGTTGCCACGCCCGAACTCCGCACTACCCTGACCCGATGATCACTCGAAGGCTGCCAGATGGGCGTATCCAGACGATGCGCCGCGCCGAGGACCCCAACTCCAGGATGATCGGCGACGGTGTGCTGATCGTCGGCCCCGACGATCCGGAGTACGCCAGGCTCGACGCCTTCCTGCGTGAACGCGAAGCCGAGGATGCTGCGTACGAAGCCGGGAACACCGCATGGGCGGCCAAGAACACCCGGTAGGGCCACTCGCCTCCCAAGGAGCGGGCCGCTCGTACGTCACGTGACGATCGCCAGCGCCTACCGCGGCAGGGTGAACGGCAACACCAGCACCCCCGTCAGCCTCTCCCGCGCCGCCCATGCCTGCGCCGCGGCCTCCGACCCGAACCAGCCCACCAGCCGCACCGGCCGGGCCCGCCAGTCCGTCACCACCAGCCCGTACATCGTCGGTGGTGTGTGCAGCCGCATCCCCGCGGTGGCCCGGTCCTCGACGCTCACGCCGGCCGGCTGAACGTCAGCAGGAGCCGCCCACCCTCGACGACGGCATCGGTGAGGACCGCGGCGATCGGGGTGTACACGGCGATCCGGTCCACGAGCCGGCCGGCGGAGACGCCGAGATCGGCCGCCAGGCGGACGCTGCCGTCCGTGTAGCTCTGCCGGATGGTGAACCCGGGCTCCGTGGCCGGCGGTGCGGGTGGGGCCGGCGTGGGCGACAGGTCGTCTGCTTCGGGGCAGGATGGGGTCACGGGTCGGTCCTCTCGTACAGGTCGGCCACTGAGCCCCATCGGTCCCTCAACCGGTGGGGCTCACTCGTTTCCGGCACGGTAGCGCGCCAGTGAACGTATGCACAGTGCTGACGTCGTCGACGTAGGTTCCCGTCCCACAGTCCGATCCTGTGGCCAGCACGGAGGAACACGGAGCCGACTGCGCGCGACCGCGCGACCTGGTCACCTTTGGCGACATCCGGGCGTGGCTGGGTGTCGGCCGCACCCGCGGCTACACGATCACCCGTGACCGCGACTTCCCGGCACCCTGGTTCACGAGCACCGACGGCACGGTCCGGCTGTGGCTCCGCACCGACGTCGAGGCCTGGTTGGACGCCAACCGGCAGGGATGGCGCGACGAGGCCTGACCGCCGCCCGCGCGCGGGCCGGACCCTTCCCGACCTGCAACGACAGCGGCCCGCCTCCACCCGGAGACGGGCCTGTCTGCGTGTCCGGCCGCCTGACCCTCTACCCCTGCTACTTCGCAGGTCAGCGGCCACTACAGGGCCGTCTACCGGGGTAGAGGGGGCCCACTACATGGGGCCGCTGGCCCCGGCGGCGGTAGTCGGGTCCTCGGCGGCGGTCGGGGTAGGGCGGGGGGCCTCTACCGGGCGTGCGGCGAGCACGTCGGGTGGGATCGCGCCTTCGACGTCACTGCGGTACCAGCCCGCCCGGTTCTCGCCGTCGATCTTGACTTGCTTGCGGGTGCGGACCACGCCGGCCGCCTCGAGCTCGTCGGCCAGGCGGGTGCCGTCGAAGTCGCCGTAGGTGATCTCGTCGATGTTGCAGAGCTCGACGAGGAGGTCCTCAGTCCAGATCCGTGCCCGCTGGCCGAACGCTTCCAGGACATCGCCGATGACGACCGGGATGACGTAGCCGACGCCGGCCGCCGCCGCGGCGATGTCGCCGCACGCCTGCCCGGTGAGGGTGCCTTCGGCCAGGCGCAGTGCCCGCCCACGCTGGCAGATGACCTCGAAGGCGGGGTTGTCGAGCAGGTCGGCTTTGACCGTGACGAACGACGCCGGTCCGGTGACCAGCACTCCGACGCCCAGGTGCTCCTCGGACAGCGTCGAGGCGTCCGCTCCGGCGCGTGCCTTGCCGTCGCCGCACACCATGTCGGAGCTGGTCTTGTCCGTGACCTGGGTGCAGTACCGGTAGGTGACGATCTCCCGGAGCTTGGTCGGCACGGACTTGGCGTCGGGTCGCTGGCTCGCGTAGACCGGCATGATGCCGGCGGCCGGACCACGGCGGGCGATCCGGGCGAGCTTCCCGACGATCCGGGCCCGGTCCTTCTCCTCTTCGCAGGCCTCGAAGTACTCCTGTAGTTCGTCGATGATCAGCGGGATCAGCGGCAGGTTGTACCGGCGCATGATCTCCGGGGTGAGCTTGCCTTCCGGGCAGGCCGCCGCCGGCAGCGTGGCCAGGAACGCGAACCGCCGCGACATCTCGCTGATCAGCTCGTCGAGCATGTGTTCGAACGCGGCCAGGTCGTCCGGGTCGGCACCGGAGACGTACCGGTGCGCGACACCGGCGATGGCCCGGAAGTCCGCCCCGCCCTTGCCGTCCGCCAACCACAGCTGGCACCACGGGTCCAGCACCGCCGCGGCGACGAGTAGCCGCATGGAGAACGTCTTCCCTCGCCGCGGCAGCCCACCGAAGAACGCCGACTGCCACAGCAACGCGACCTCGACGCGGTTGCCGCGGGCGTCCTGCCCGAACGGCACCGCCCGCCAGAAATCGAACCGCTCGACGTCGATCAACAGCGACGGGGTCGGCGGGCCGAGATACGGGTCGTCATCGGCGACCCACAGCGACAGCCGCCGGCCGTGCCCACCGTCGTGGGCCCGGACCCGGCGCATGAGCAGCTGGATCTCGTCGACGCCGAGCTCGGCCGCGATGACGGGTAGGCGTTCGATGGCGTGCGCCGCTGTCTTCCCGCCGCCGCGCGGCAGGTCGAGGACGGTTTCCCATCCGCGGCCGAGCCGGTCGCGCACGATCGGCGCGCACAACACCAGCCCGGCCGCCGGCTTGAGGAGACCCGCGGCCCGGAACGCGCCGTTGAGATGGTCGGGTGCCAGGTCGACGCGGGTGTCCGGTTCGATCGCCAGCGGGCTACCTGGCCCCGCCGCGGGCCGCCTACGTCCGGCGACACCGGCCGCGGTCACCATCACCGCACCCGACAGCGCGGGCACCCACTCGCCCACGGCGAGAGCGGCCACCAGCTCAGCGACCGCCCCGCCACCAGCCGCACCGCCGGTGATGATCCACCGGGCCTTGCGGTGGTCCCGGATCACGAAGATCTCTTTCCCCAACCGGCCCGCGTCGTCGCGCAGTTCGGTGGCGATGTCCTCGGCGCGCACCCAGGACCACCAGAACCGCCCCGCCCGCCAGCTGCCCCGCAACACCGCTGTCGGTGCCCGCCACGCCGACCGGGTCGCGGCCCGTCCGGCCAGCGTGCCGGCACGCCGCGCGGTCGCACGGCGCACCGCCCGATCCGTCGCCCACGCGGGCAGCCGGATCGGGTCCACCAGCGACCCGGCCGGCACCACCGGCGCGGGTGCCACCGGGGCCGGTTCGGGGGCAGGCTGCGGTATCCACGGGCCCGCGACGACCTCACCCACGAGGGTCTCCGCCTGCTCTGTCACTGCTCCCACCGCCCCGGGAGCACCACCACGGATGCCGCCAACGGCCGGACACCGGCCGCCCCGGACACGGCCGCCTCGAAACGCTCGGCCCCGTCAACGACCGCCAGGACCACGAGTCCAGCCGCACGGAGCAGGAGCACGACGGCCGCCAGACCCACCAGCGCGACCGCGACCAGCCACGGCACGGACCGCAGATCCGCACGGATGCCGTTCACGCGGCCACCGCCGGCCGGCGCAGATCCGCCAGGTACCGCCGGGCCGTGCTCGGCGAGATGCCCGCCATCGGCGCCAGGTCGGCAGCCACCTGCCGCTCCGACCGCGGGTCGTCCGCGGGCAGCATGGCGACGAGTTCGGCCACCCTGGCTCGCCCAGTGGTGCCCCCAACTGGCACCGGTGCCAGTGCAGGTGGCTCCGGTGCCGGCAGGGGAGCCAGTGCAGGTGGCTCCGGAGCCACCTCGACGGTCACGGGGGACGGGGCGGGCCCCGCCGCGGGAACGGCAGGGCTCACCTCCTCTTCGACCTCGATGGCCGCGCCGCCGCGGGTGGCCTTCAACGCGGCGACGAGCGCGAACGCGATCACCGGCCAGACAGCCATGACCGGGCGCCAGGCCCCGGGCTCGCCGGTGAGCCGTCCGGCGCCGTCCCGGTCGACCAGCGCCGCGGCGAGGTTGACCGCGCCGGAGAACCCGACCGCGGCCACCAGCACGAGCACCGGCGTCCACACCCCGTCACCCGAACGCCGTCGGGCCAGGATTTCCAGGATCGCCGCGACGGCCATGCACTCACCCGTGGACGCGATCAGCAGCGCCGCCCAGTCCGGCTGACCCGCCCACCGGGCGAGCTCGACGATGTGCCAGAACGCGATCACGAACACCGCGGCGCCGAGCGCGAACGGCAACGCCGCCGCCAGGAACCGCTCCACACGGCCGGCCGGCTTCATGCCGCCTGCTCCGCCACCCGGGCCGCGGTCCGTTCCTGGCACCCGCGACCGACGGCGTTCGTGAACATGGTGTCGGCGACCTCGGCGAGCAGCTCCGCATCCTCGGCGCTGATCTCCGGCCGCAGGTCCGGCGCCTGGTCCTCGATGCCGGCCGCCGCGTAGTTGGCCCGCGTGTCCCGGTCCAGCAGGGCCTCCGCCGCCGCGTAGACCGCGCTGGCGAGCTGGTCGAGGGCCTTGACCGACTCATCCGACAGCGCGTCGTAGATGTCGGTGTGCGGCAGCAGCAGCTTCCCGACGACGTCGCTGAACGCCCCGGCCGCAGCCATCCGCCGTTCCCGGCTGGTCATCTCCCAGGTCATCGGCCCCACTCCTTGCTGATCTTCCGGCCAGTCAAGATCCAGACGGTGCGGACGATGGCGTCCGCCGTGGTGGCGGCCCGGGCCCGGACCTCCGGCGTCCGGTCCGTGTCTGCGGCGACGGCCACCCCCTGGGCCACGACCTCGTCGAGGCCACCGAGGGCCGGATCGCCCTGGACCACCGTGGTGTCCGCGGCGAGCCGGTCACGGAGCTCGCAGGCCGCCAGGTCCGCCGCGGCCAGCTGGCGCAGGACCCGGCCGGCGCCGTCGAGGTCACCCAGACGCAGCGCCCGGATCGCCTCACCGGCCGCGCCGGCCGCGATCGCACCCAGCGCGCCGTAGGTGGCCGCGTAGCCGCCGCCAGCGAGACGGCTGATCTGCGCACGGGCCTGGTCGAGCTCGACGGCGGACGGGGTGAGCAGTGCCGCCGGCAGCCCGGCCGGGCCGCTCACAGGGCACCGCCCGCGCGGGCCGCGTGCCAGGCCGCCGCCTGCTCGGCCACAGCCGCCAGGCCGCGGAACCAGTCGGCCGCCGCCGTGTCCTCCGCGGCGAACGAGGCGGACATGCGGATCTCGCCCGGCAAGACCAGGGCCGGGGGCAGATCCCGCAAGGTCGCCGGCTCGAACCGCGCCGCCAGGTCGGTCGGGTCGATGTACAAGCTCGACACCAGTCGGCTGCTCATGCCGCCACCGCCACGGCCTCGACGGCGGCGGGGGTGAGGGTGACGCGCAGCGAGTCCGCGACCGGCCGCATCGGCACGTCACGGCCAAGCTCGGCGAACACCCGGGTGATCTCGTCCATGTCCGGGGTCTGCCGGGCGGAGGTGATCCGCTCGACGGTGGCCCGGCCGTAGGTGCCGGCGGGGAGCAGGTCGAGGAGCTTCCGCGCGCGGCGCTTGCCGCGGTCGCCCTGCCGGGCCTGCTCGGCGGCATCGGCGTACTCGGCGGCGGCCGCCTCGATGGTCTCGACGCTCGGCAGCTCGGCCGCGGCGAGCAGGACGGGGCCGGCCGGGGTGGTCTCGACGGCGGGGGCCGCCGCCTCGACGAGGGCGGGGGCGGCCGGGGTGGTCTGCTCGCCGGCGGCGGCCTCGAGACGGTCGAGGACACGGACCGCGGCGACGAGGGCGATCCGGCGGGCCGTGTGGGCGAGCCGCTGGCGGATCGGCCGGCGGTTGGGGACGATGAACATGCGGGTCTCCCTGTTATGGCAGGTGGGTCCGTAGGCCCCGGCCGGAGGTGATGACTCCGGTTCGGGGCCGCCTTGCGTTACAGGTAGGACGCTACCGGACAGGGCGGTATCCGTCTACACAACCCATCCACATATCCATGTACCCGAACACCCGCTACCATCGGGCGCATGACGAAACTCGTTGATCTCGGCGCGCTCGGCGCGCTAGCGGACAAGGTGGAGGCGGCGGAACGCGCGCTCGATGACGCGCGCCGCGAACGCGACGAGGGCATCCGAGATGTACGACGGTCGACCAGTCACACCGTCGACGAGATCGCAGAAGCGGCCCGCGTCTCGACATCGACAGTGAAGGTCGTGATCCGCGGAGTCCGCTGATCCTCAGACTGCCCCGCACGTGAAGCGGGCCGGCCGGGTGCTGGTAACACCCGAACCGGCCCTTGATCGACAACCCTTGTATGAGAAGGGCCATCAACCCGTGGCGAATGCTGCCAGCGCACCCCCGGGTGCGTCCAACCCGCCTGCCCGTAGCGGCTGGACCCCCATACCCAACGCGATCATCAGCCACCCGGAGCTGACCGGGTACGCCCGGATGATCCTGATCTGGCTTCTCTCCCACGCTCCCGAGTACCTGGCCACCGTCAACGCGCAGACCGTTGAGCGTGCCTTCCCCGGATGGAGCCGACAGCGGGTCGCTGCCGCGCTGAAGGGCCTCGAAACGGCCGGCTACCTCGACCGCGCACGGGTCCAGGTGGCGCGCGGCCGTTGGGAGTGGGCGCCATGGGTCATCCGAGCAACTCCCAAGGGTGACATTGCGACTACTCCGACCGAACTACCGGTTACCGAACTTCGGTCGACCGACGTACGGCCCACCGAAGTTCGGTCAGTGGTACTTCAATCAGAAGACCAGGGTGAGAACACCAGTAGAGAAGATCAGTTTTCAGAACTTGATGATGATGATCTCACGCGCACGCGCGACCAAAATCATCATGTGGATAACCCGCAGGACGGTGATCCCGGCACGGCTGCCGCTGTGGCGGGTACCGCCCCGCCGGCCCCACACCCCCCGCTGCCCACCACCGACACCAGCCCGGCCGGGCCCACCCCGGGCAGCAAGGAGACGGCCGGGCAGGCTCCCGCCGCCGCCTCACCCGTCGACCTGGTCCAGGTGCTCGTCGACCTGGTGCACGAGGTGACCGGGCGCACGATCGACCGAGACCTTGCCGGCAAGGGCGTGGCGATGGTCCTCCGGACGAAAGACGGCAGCACGCGCACGGTGTCGGACCCGGTGGCCTACCTGCGGACCGCGGTCGAGGCGGCCCCGGCCCGGTTCCTGCCCTCGATGGTTCCGCCGCCGGCCGGCAGCTCCGCGATGTGCAAGCAGCACGGGCTACGGCAGCCGTGTGACCACTGCGCGGGCAGCGCCTACGGCCGCGGCCGGTTCGACTACCCGCAACGCGACACCCCGGAGATCGACCCGGGCACCGGCTGGCCCATGCACATGAGCCACAACCGCCGCGAGACGAAGCAGGAGCGCACCGGCCGGATCATCGCCGAGTTCGCAGCGTCGGCCGCGGAGGCTACCGACGGCGGGCAGCGGGTCGACAACAGCGGTGTGACCGTCGTCGACGAGCATGGGCAGCCCGCCAGCAACACCCCGCCGGAGCCGCTGTGCGGGTCGTGGACGGACGAACCCGTCCCGGCCGGGTGGATGTCCGCATCTGCCCCGGCGGCCGGCGGGGAGGCGCCTGCCTGGTGTGGGCAGTGCGGCGGGGACGCGGGCCACGCGCCCGCCGTGATGCAGGCCAACGTTGCCTACCGGACGGACACCGGCAGGCCCGCGGGTAACCCGTGTCCCAGGTGCCATCCGGACGTGGTCCAGGCCGCGGCGTGACCTGCCTGGCCCGTGCCCGGTCTGCGCCGACCTCGAGGCGGGCCGCACGGCGGACGGCGCCGACGAGGTCCAGGTGCCCGCCGTCGCGGGCGGCCTCGAGGCGGACGCCGAGCCGGTTACCAGCGGCGGCCTCGAGACGGACGGCAGCGGCACCGCAGACGAGCGCCCCATGCCCGGGGCCCACCCTGCCGGTGTCCTGTCAGCGGCCACCCTGGACACGCTCACCGCGGTCCGCGGCCGGCTACCCCACAAGGCCGGACCCCGGCGGCGGCGCCGATGACCCGCATCTCTCCGGTAGGCCGCGCGGCAGCGGATCGTGACCGGCCCCGATTCGGCCCCAGACAGCCCACACAGTGGGTGACGATCTTCCGGGCCGTTTCTGGGCCGTTTCAGTCGGCAACCCCCGTCAGACCACGCAAGACCCAGAAAGACTAAAAGGCCAGGTCAGAGGCATGATCGGGTGTTTCCGCAGGTCACCGGACCCCCCATCACAGAACCCGGCGTACAGGCCAACTCGTCCGCCCCACCCGCGCCGGGCCTTTCCTGGGCCGTCTCACCCAGAAGGCCCGTCCCCCAGCCGCGGGCCCGTCCCCCTGCCGCCAGGCCCAGGCGGAGTCGGCCCGGCCCACCACCCACATCAGCCGCCACCCAGCGCCGCCGCGCTTCGGGTGCCGGTGGATCCGCGACGGCTGGCCTCGGACCACCAGTCTCCGTCACCATGCCCTGGGCACATCGCCCACACCGCACGCCACCCCTGCCACCGGGAGACTGCAGACCATGGCTACCGAACGGTTCGAGGTCGAGCGACAGATCGCCGCACCTCCCGCGAAGATCTTCGCGCTGCTGTGCACCCCCGAGGGCCACGTGGCCATCGACAGCTCCGGAATGCTGCAGTCCGCCGAGGGCACTCCGGTGACGGGCGTCGGTGACAGCTTCGTCGTCCACATGGACCGGGAGTCCCTCAACGACTACCCGCTCGGGAAGTACGACGTCACCGTGACCATCACCCGGTTCGAAACCGACGCCCTCCTCGAGTGGACCATCAGCGGGGCCATCGACCCGCCGCTGCGCCACCTCTACGGCTACCGGCTGGCGCCCAGCGAGATCGGAACGGCGGTCACCTCCTACTACGACTGGAGCCAGATCGACGAGGCCTACCGAGGGTCCGGCATCTTCCCGGTCATCCCGGAGGCAGCGCTGCGCGCGACCCTGGGCATCCTGGCCCGCACTGTCGCGAGCACACGGGCCTGACCCGGGCACACGGGCCTGACCCGCGGGCCCGGCCTGCCGGCGGCGCTTCTCCAGGCCGTGGGTGTGATCCGGTGCCGCCGGGGTCGACGGGCAGGTCAGCGAGCTCTTCGTAGTGTCGGCTACATCTGGTCGGTGAGTGTCCGGGTGAAGGCGATGCGATGAAGCCCCGGTCCGTCGTAGTCACGCTGGATGTCGACGCCGTCGACCATGACCTCGCCGGGGTCGATCCGGAAGCCGAGTCCCGTGTGGAACGCCAGCGAGTTCGCGTTGCCAGGGCTGGTGACGCACCGGACACGGCTGCAGCCCCGGGCTGCAGCAAGCCGGAAGAACCGGCGGTAGAGACCCCCGGCGAGACCACGGCGGCGCAGCGCCGGGTCGACTCCGACGAAGTGGATGTACGCAACCTCGGGATCGGACTGCGACACGAAGCCGACGAGGAACGCCACCAGCCGGCCGTCGGCGCTTTCGACCAGACAGCTGCTGTCGGTGAAATGCTGGAAGAACAACCTCGGGAGCAGCAGGCTGCGCTGGAGGGACCCGGCGTCCCCTCCGAAGTTCGCCCACCAGCCGTCCATGACGGCGAGAACCCGAAGATGATCATCGACGTGGGGCTGGCGAAGCACCAGACCGCCGGGAAGATCCTCAGTCACGGGCCCGACTCTGGCAGAGCCGGGCCCGTCGTCGCCAACACTGCCAAGGATCCCGACCGCCGGACGGCGAGGTGGCGAGGTGACGACTGGCCGGCATCGGTCAGGACTGGTAGTCCCCGATGACCGCCACCTGGTCGGGCACCGGCGGTTCGGCAAGCCATTCCTTCAGGTTCTCCTGAAACTGCAGGAACTCGGGCATCCTCGGTAGCGGGTTGTCGATGCCCTCCTCGATCTGCAGCAGAACCACGTAGGTCACACCGTCCGCAAGCCGGCAGGACGTGTAGCGAATGCCCTGGGGCCGAGCCTCCTCCAGTGCCGCGAACAGCGACCTCACAGCTGCCTCGGTCTCGGCGGCCCTGTCGGCCTTCACCCTGGTCCTCAGTAGCATCGCTGACATCTCCTCGCCCTTCCCTGTCACACGGGCCGACTGCCATCGGTCATTCCCTACGACACGTGTCGACGGAGGAATGTGACAGATGGAAGAAGCTGAGAGGCTTGCCGAGCGGTTCGAGGAACATCGCAGGCGCCTTCGCGGCATCGCCTACCGCATGCTCGGTTCCCTCACCGAGGCGGACGATGCGGTGCAGGATGCCTGGCTGCGGCTGAACCGGCCCGATGCCGACAGGATCGAGAATCTGGGTGGCTGGCTGACCACCGTCGTCGGCAGAATCTGCCTGAACAGGCTGCGGGCACGCAGAATCCGGATCGAGGACCCGATCGGCGTCCACATACCGGATCCGGTTGTCTCCCCGGACCCGGCCGGCGGAACCCAGCAGCCCGAGCAGGAGGCACTGCTGGCCGAGTCGGTCGGGCTCGCACTGCTCATCGTGCTTGACACCCTGACGCCCGCCGAACGGCTCACCTTCGTCCTGCACGACATGTTCGAGCTTCCGTTCGACGAGATCGCGCCGATGGTCGACCGCACCCCGGCGGCCGCCCGCCAGCTGGCCAGCCGGGCCCGCCGACGGGTCCGGGAGCTGGGCCCACCCGTGCCCGCATCCGCTCCGGACACCGACCACAGCATCCAGCGGCGGGTGGTCAAGGCCTTCTTCGCCGCCGCTCGCGACGGCGACTTCGCCGCCCTGGTCGAACTGCTGGATCCCGACATCGTCCTGCGCGCCGACGGCGGCGCCGCCCGGCCGCAGGCCTCGGCAGTGGTCCGCGGAGCAGCCGCCGTCGCCCGCAGGGCGCTCATGTTCGCCCAGCCCACGGCGGTCATCCACCCCGCACTGGTCAACGGCGCCGCCGGTGCACTGATCACGATCGACGACCAGCCGACCTCGGTCATGGGATTCGCTGTGACCGGCGAACGGATAGCCGGGATCCACGCCATCGTCGACCCTGATCGTCTCCTCGCACTCGGCCTGGAGACCCTCGCCAGCCACCAGAGAGCCTGAGCCGGTCCAGAGCAGGTATCCCCACCGTCCTCCTGGCGGCCAACGACCGGCGGAATGTCCACGACCGCACAGCGGTTGGGGCGTGTGCATGACACGTCAACCAAATGTCGGTCTGGCCGCCGAGGAGATCCGATGCCTGCCATCACTGTGGACAATCCGCTGGTCCTTCCGCGCATCGACCGGCCGCCGGCGGAGGCCGTGGCCCGGCCGGTCGCGCAGGTCGTCGACGCGCACCACGCGGTCGAGGGGGCGGGGTTCGAGGTGTGGCGGCCGTTCCCCGGAGGGGTCGACGCGCGCCTCGCCGATCCGTTCTTCCTGCTCGACCAGCTGGGCCCGGTCGACTACGGCCCGCTGCGGGCGGTAGGCGCACCCTGGCATCCGCACCGTGGCATGGAGACGGTGACCTACCTGCTCGACGGCGTCGTCGAGCACCACGACTCGAACGGCGGTGGTGGAATCATCGGCGAGGGTGACACCCAGTGGATGACCGCCGGGGCGGGGATCCTGCACGACGAGGTGCCGACGACGGCCTTCGCCCGCGCCGGGGGCCGTTCCCACGGGGTTCAGCTGTGGGTCAACCTGCCAGCGGCGTCGAAGTTCGCCCCGCCGAGGTACCAGGCGATCACCGGGAACCGCCTGACCCTCCTGCGCAGCGACGACGGGGCGGCGCTGGTCCGGCTCATCGCCGGTGAACTGGGCGACCACAGCGGTCCCGGGGTCACGCACACTCCGATCACCTACGCCCACGCCAGCGTGAGCCCGGGAGCGCGGCTGGACGTCCCCTGGAACCGGGACTTCAACGCGCTGGCCTACGTGCTCACCGGCCGCGGCTACGCCGGGGCGGAGCGCCGGCCGGTCGAGGCGCACCAGCTCGTCGTGTTCGGCCCGGGCGACGCCGTCACCGTCGGCGCCGCGGACCGGCAGCCGGAGGACTCCCCGAACCTGGAGATCCTGCTGCTGGGCGGGCTTCCGCTGCGGGAGCCGATCGCCCACTACGGGCCGTTCCTGATGAACAGCCGTGAACAGATCGTGCAGGCCATCGAGGACTACAACGCCGGCCGGATGGGGCTCGTCCCCGCCGCCGAACCCAGCCCCTGAGAGAACACCACCACGCCGGGAAGGGACCGACGAACTTCATGACACACACAACCCTGGCCGAGGAGTACCAGCGCGGGACGTTGTTCTTCGACGCGCAGGACTTCGCCGGCGCGGCCCGCATCCTGGCCGGTGTCGTCGCCGAGGAGCCCCGCAACCTGGCGGCCCGACTGCTGCTCGCCCGCGCCTACTTTCACTCCGCCCAGCTGCACCACGCCGAGACCGAGCTGCGCACCGTCCTCGCGCAGGACCCGGTCGAGCCCTACGCGCACATGGTGCTCGCCCGGACTCTGGAGCGGCAGAACCGGCTGGAGGAGGCGGGCACGCATCGGCGGCAGGCCGCCGCGCTGACGGGCGGCGAGCCAGCGATGCCCTGAGCCTCGGCTCCGCGCCAGATCCACCCCGCACCGCACCGCGGAACGCCGCGGCCGGCCCACCGGCCGGTCGCGGCTGGTCGCGTTGTTGGCGCCGTCGAGAGCCTGGCCAGCCATGCCAGGTAGCGACCTTCCCGGCCATCGGTGACGATGACGCGAGGCTGGACGTCGAGAGGTGGCGCGGAGGCGCCCGGGGACTCGCACGACGCAGCGGCTGGGAGGACGTGCGGCGCGCGACGACCGAGAACGCCCCGCACTTCTTCATGATCTACTGGCGGATGGACGTCACGGCGCTGTTCCGACTCGCCGGCGGCACCCGCCAGTGCGTCGAGTACCTGATGGGCAACCACGTGATCGCGGAACGGATGTACTGGCACGATCCCGCCGCCATGCTCTACGCGCCGCTCCGCCTCGCGATCTACGACAGCTCACCGGCCGCGGACCCGGCCGCGGACCCGGCCGCGGTCTCGCGTGAGGGCGAGACATCGCCGCCGGTCACCGCCGGCAGCGGCGCCCCGCCGCGGGGGCCGTCCACCAGCATCACGATCGACCACCGGACGCGGGACCGGCCGCACGCCGATCATGCCGTGGGTGCGTCCTGCGGGACGGTGTCCCTCTGCCGGGAGACCAGGACGGCGGCGACGGTGATGAGCAGTACCGCGACCACCTGCCGTGGACTGAGCTGTTCCCCCAGCACGGTATAGCCGACGATTGCAGCGACTGCCGGGCCGAGACAGATCAGCACGCCGAACACTCTGGCGCTGGTTCTCCGCAGCGCGTGCAGGTCGAGTGTGTAGGGCAGCGCCGAGGAGAGGAGCGCCACCAGCAGGCCCAGCGCCAGGTTCCGCGGGTCGCCGAGGCGGTCCACCTTCCCGAAGACCAGCGCGAAGGGCGTGAACACCGACGCACCGATGAGAAGGGCGACAGCGAGACCTGACAGGTCCGCGGTCGCGCGTCCGACGTGTCTGCTCAGCAGGACGTACAAGGCGCGCAGCACGGCCGCGAGCAGACCTGGCGCCAGGCCGGCCGCGGTGACCCCGGCTCCGCCGGGAAAGGCGATCAGCGTGATTCCGCCGAAGGCAAGCACCGCCACGAGAACGTCTGTCCGGCTGCGCGACATCACGGTCGCCACGGCGAGTGGGCCGAGCAGCTCCAGGACGGCCGCGACGCCGAGGGGAAGGTGCGCCACCGCCTGGAAGTACGCCATGTTCAGGGCCGCGAGAACGCATCCCAGCGCGACCACCGGGCGAATGCCCCTGGCGCAGACGACCCGAAGGTGGGGCCGGGCCAGCGCGAGCAGGATCAACGCGGCGAACCACAGGCGCATCAGGACGGTCATCGCGGTGCCCGCGGTGAGGAAGAGGTTCTTGGCTGCCGCGGCGCCGCACTGCAGGCTCAGGACCTGGGCGAGCACGAGGCCCGCGGGGACCCACCGGCCCCGGGCACCGGCCGGGCGGCGTTCCGGGCCGCGACTCGGAACGCGGCCCGGCCCGCGGCCCGGGTCCCGTGGGCCGGTGTCACCAGCGGGCCTGGGCAGCGGGTGCCGCTGCCCCATGGGCCCGGATCTCCAGGCCCCTCGCCACGCTCGGCCGGGTCCCACGCTTCCTACCGCTGGTAGCCGCTGCGCAGGTCGTCGACGATGCGTGGGCGGTCGAGGGTGGAGGGGGCGAGCACGCGGGGCGCGCGGTCGGGCGGGAAGACACCGGCGACGGTGAGCACGGCCGGGCTGAGGAAGCGGGCCGGGGCGGCCCGTGCGGAGAGCACGAGTGGTGGCGGCGTGGCGCCGGTGGTTGCCAGCACGAAGCCCCAGTCCCCGAAGCTGGGGACGTCCACGTGGTACGGCGTGGTGGCCAGACCGGCGGCGCCGAGGGTGCTCACCGTGCGCCAGTAGCCGTTCGGGGTCGCGTACGGGCTGCCGGCCTGGACGGTGAGCAGGCCGCCGGGCGCGAGGACCGCCCGCACCAGGCCGTAGAACTCCTGGGAGTAGAGCCGGCCGAGCGCCGGGGTGTCCGGGTCGGGCATGTCGACGACCACGGCGTCGAACGGCTGCGGCGGCGGGTCGCGCAGCCAGCGGAAGGCGTCGGCCACCACCACCTGGACGCGGGGGTCGTCGAGCGCGCCGCGGTTGAGCCGGGCGAAGGTCGTCCGGGCGACTGTGATCACCTGTGGGTCCAGCTCGACCTGCACGACCTGGCGGACGGTGGGGTGGCGCAGCAGTTCGCGGGCGGCGAGCCCGTCGCCGCCGCCGAGGACGAGGACACGCCTCGGATCACGGGCGAGCGCGGGGGCGACGAGCGACTCGGTGTAGCGGTGTTCGTCGGCGCTGGAGAACTGCAGGTCACCGTCGAGGTAGAGGCGCAGGTCGCTGCCGCGGCGGGTCACGACGATCTCCTGGTAGGCGGAGC
Source organism: Parafrankia sp. FMc2 (assembly GCF_041008525.1). Lineage (NCBI taxonomy): Bacteria > Bacillati > Actinomycetota > Actinomycetes > Frankiales > Frankiaceae > Parafrankia > Parafrankia sp. FMc2. The sequence continues at coordinate 56,907 of NZ_JBFLUG010000010.1, forward strand.
GGGTGGCGACCACGATCGGGTCCGCGTAGAGCCGCTGGCGGGCGTCGGTCTCGATGTCCCGGGCGCGCACCAGCAGCGTGCCGAGCAGCGTGGCGGCGGACAGGAGCGCGACGAGCGCGGTGACGAGGGCGCGCCGGGTCAGCCACCGCCGCAGCAGCAGCGCGGCGACCACGCTCGCGGCGACCAGGTTGACCAGCCCGGTCAGCGCGGCCCCGCGGATCAGGCCGGCGGCGGGGAGCAGGACGAACGGCCAGACCAGCCCGCCGACGAGGGCCCCGGCGTAGTCGGCCGCATTGAGGTCGGCGAGCAGCCGGCCACTGCCCTGGGCGTCCATGTCCGTCCGGCCGGTCTGCAGGAGGGTGACGAGCAACGGCAGTTCGGCGCCGACGAGCATGCCGAGCAGCGCTGTGCCGAGGACGAGCACCGGCCCGCTGGTCGCGTAGAAGCTGAAGGCCACGTAGAGAGTGACAGCGCTGAGCCCGCCGAGGACGCCGAGGAGGGTCTCGACGGCGACGAAGGCGGCGGCCGCGTTGCCGAGGAAGGGCTTGACCAGCAGCGCACCGGCGCCGAGGGCGGCGACGAAACCGGCGACGATCAGCGACGTCTGGGTGATACCGCCGCCGGCGAGGCTGGCCGACAGGGTGAGCAGGACCAGCTCGTACACCAGGCCGCAGGCGGCGCAGACCGCGACGGCGGCCAGCAGGAGAGGCCGGGCCCGGGCGGGCAGCGGGCCGGGTGCCACCGGCGGCCGCGGTGTCAGGAGAGCGCGGCGGCGTTGACCACGCCGATCGCGAGCAGGCTGGCGGCGACCGCCCACGCCGCCGGGCTCAGGGTGGGCTCGTTGACGATCGCACGCAGGTGACCGGGCACGACAGCGTCGAGCACCCGGAGGGCGAGCGCGTGCAGCGCGACACCGACGAGGCCGTAGACCGCCGAGTCGACGAGGCCCTGGGCCAGCGAGTCCGAGCTGGTCACGATGGCCGTGGCCACGATGAGCGTCAGCGAGAGATGGTTCCCCACCAGCAGGACGGTGGCGTTCGGGCGGTGGTCGACATAGACCTGCCGGCGCAGGCTGCCGGGGGTGAGCATGTCGAGGACCAGAAAGCCCAGCGCGAGGACGCCGGCGCCGACCACGAAGTAGAGCAGGGTGGCGACGATGCCTTCGCCGAGGTCACCGGCGTCCAGGCTGCCGAAGTTCACGAGGCTCTCCCGGTGAGGTGCGGGGGGACGGGGGGACGCTGCTGACCGGCCGGGAGACGGTGATCCCGCCCGGGGTCACTTCCCATCGCCGGGGCCGCCATCGCCGTCGGCCGGCGAGCCGGGGCCGAACCCGCTGCCGAGGAACGCGTACTGGCCCCGGTTGAACTGGTCGTCGAGGTCCTCCACCCGCACGATGCTGCCGGCGCCGGCGGCCGCCGCGCTGACGATCACGATGTCGTCGGCGTAGCGGAGGTACTCGTTGCCCCGGTCGGTGGCCCGGGCGGCCGGAGTCGCCCCGGCGGCGATGGCCGCGGCGGTCCGGCCGACCGGGTCGGCGGAGGTGAAGCGCTCGGTGTCGCCCTGCGCGCCGGTGCGGTGGTAGCGGTCGGCGACCCAGCCCCGGGCGTCGTTGTCGCTCCCGCAGGCGGGGAGCACGGCGACGACGAGCGCGATCGGGAGCACGACCGGGAGGCCGAACGCGGCGCGGGTGGTCCCGGCGGCACGAGCAGGACGAGCAGGACGGGCGGCACGGGCGGCACGGATGGCGGTCATCGTGGCTCCCAGCGGCTGTGCGTGGTCACGATCTCGTGCGTGCGGGAGCCCGGGTAGAGATGCCAGGTGCGCCACTGCCAGCCGTGCGGCGTCGGCGCGCCGGTCAGGGCGGTCACCGCCCGCTCGTCGCCGGGGAAGGCGGCGCACAGCCAGTCGGATCTTCCGGCCGCCCGGGCTCGCAGACTCTCCGCGAGCGAGTCGAGTTCGCAGCGGTCGACGGTGCGCACCTGCGCTCGCAGGGTGTACCCGTCCTCCTCCGCGCGCGACGGCAGCGGGCAGCCGCCGGCCGCGACGGCGTCGCAGGACACCTCCTCGGTCAGCCGGCGGGTACCCGCCGAGGCGCTCACCGCATGTGAGGCCCCCAGGACGGCGAGGGTCAGCGTGCCGTGCGGCGCGTGCAGCTCGACGCTGGCCAGCGAGGCCGGGCTCGAAGCTCCGAGGAGCAGTCCGAGGGCGGCGGCGCGGACGTCGCGGGACACGACCGCCAGCTCGAGCATGGTCACCGGACCAGGACCGCGCCGCGGTGGACCGGCGGGACCGGCGGGACCGGATCGACCGGCCGGACCGGCGCACAGCGGAGATCGGCCACCTGTGTCCTTTCCGGCCGGAAACTGGCTGGCAAGAACATACCGGACGTACTGCTCACTTTCCGCAGGTGAGGAACGTCAGGCGAGGTGCTTCAGCGCCTCGCGGCGGGACAGCGGCGACAGGGCGGCTCCGCGAGCGGCAACGAAGCGGCGGACCTCCGCCGGGTCCGTCCGGGCGTACTGGCGCAGCGCCCAGCCGATGGCCTTGCGGAGGAAGAAGTCCCGGTCGTCGAGGTTGGCGTCGATGCAGGCGTACAGCAGCTCGAGGTCGGTCGCCGCTCTGAAGGACAGCTGGCAGATGATCGAGGTCCGCCGCCGCCACCGGTCGCTGTCGCGGCTCCAGCGCAGCATCACGGGACGGATCGCCGCGGGGTCGGCGGCGAGCAGCGGCCCGACCCGGTGGGCGGCGACCGCGTCGACATGGTCCCACCAGGCACCGGTTGTGATCATCTCCTCGTAGAGCTCCAGCGTCTCCGCCCGCTGGTAGGCCCGGTAGGCGCGGTCGCCGGTCAGGTCGACCGCCGCGTACCGCTCCTCGCGGTATGCCGCACCTCGCCACAGCTCCAGCACGGTCGCGGCCCAGCTGGCCTGGTCGGGCAGGGTCCGCGCGGCGAGGACGGGACGCAGCACCCGGTCCCGCACGGGCTTCGGCACGCCGCGGTACGGCATGTCGGACTTCATGTACGCCTGCATGGCCGGCGCCCTGGCCGGGTCGGCGGCGTCGGCGAGCGCCTCCCGCACCGCCGCCACCAGCCAGCCATCGACCGCCCCGCCGGCCATCCCGTCCCGTTCCATGGGTCGGCATGATGCCCGCCACCACCGACAGTCCGCCGCCTCGCCCGTCCCCCGTCCCCCGCCCGCTCCTCCGGACGAGCTCCGTCCTGTGACGCGGTGCCTCGCCCCCGTGGCGCTGGGTATGGGGGACTTGTGGGTCAACGCCTGGTACCGGATCGACAGTGGCGAGGGCGGCGCGCGCTCGGGGAGCACCGCAGGGGCTCGTCGCAGTGCCGCCGTCCGCGCCGTGCCCCCGCGCTCCCGGGGCGGTGCGCCCGCTCGGCCGCGGCGATCGCACCACTCGTGATCATCATCGTGGTGTGCGTGGTCGATGCCTTGGGCGGGCCCGAGTTCGTCATCGTCTCCCTGGTCATGGGAGCTCCGCTGCTGGCCGCCGGTTTCGCCGGTCCGCGGCTGACCGGCATCTACGCCGTCGCCGCCCTGGCTGGAGCCGGTGCGCTGGCGGTCGCCGACGGGTTGACGGATCCGGGGGCGGGCGGCGGGCCGGGCGCCAGGCTCATCCGCCTCGGCGGAATCGCGCTCGCGGGGGCTGTCGCTGTCGCGGTCTGCCGGGCCCGGCAGGCCCGCAACCGCCGGATGACCGAGATCGTGCGGGTCTCGGAGGTCGCCCAGCGCGCGATTCTCGGCACCGTCCCCGAGACCGTGCACGGCCTGCGTTTCGCGGCCGCCTACCGGAGCGCGGCGGTGGAGGCGCGGGTCGGCGGAGATCTGTACGAAGTGATGGACGGCCCGTGGGGGGTGCGGCTGATCGTGGGGGACGTACGGGGCAAGGGGCTGGGGGCGGTCCGGCTCACCAGTCGTGTGCTGGGTACCTTCCGCGCGCTGGCCGGGCGGCTGGGCGACCCCGGCGCCCTGGTCGTGGCCCTGGACTGCGAGGTCGCGGGATTCGAGGGCGAGGAGCCGGACCGCGGTGTGGCGGACTTCGTCACGGCGGTCGTCGCCCAGGTCGACGATGCCGGGTGCATGCAGCTGTTCAACTCCGGCCATCCCGATCCACTGCGGGTGCGCCGGGGCCGGGTGGAGGCCCTGTGCCCGCCAGTCCGGGACCTCCCTCTGGGCCTGGGTTGCTGCCCGGACCCGGTCCGGGTGCGGCTCGACCAGTCCGACCGGGTGCTGTTCTACACCGACGGCCTCGCCGAGGCGCGCCACCCGGCGACCCGGCAGTTCTTCCCGCTCCGCCCCGCGGTGCAGGAGGCGTTCGCCGCGGGCAGGGAGCTGCCCGAGTCGCTGGCGGCCCTGGTCGACGCGCTCGCGGACTGGACGGAGGGTTCGCTCGACGACGATGTCGCGATGGTGGCTGTGGAGCGTGTCGGCCAGGACCACCAGGACCACCAGGTCGGCCTGGCCGGCCTGGCCGGCCTGGCCGGTCAGCTCAGCGGCGGCGGCCTGGGCGGGTCACGGGGTGAGGCGCGGGGCGTGCCAGGTACGGAGGCGGTCGTCGAGGTCGTCCAGGGCGGCGTGCCAGCCGACGTAGCCGCGGGCCTCGCCGACGAAGCGCCGGGACCGTCCGGCGATGACGGAGCTCGGCCGGTCGCGGGAGATGATGAGGGCCTCGTCGACGAGGTGGACCGCGTTGTCCAGATCGCGCCGCTTGGCGGCGGCGGTGGCCGCGGCGATCCGGGCCATGGACCGCAGGCCGGTGGCCCCCGCCAGGTCGAGGTGGTGAATGGCCGCGTCGGTGTACACACTCGCCGCCCCCGGCATCCCGAGCTCGACGTAGGCGGCTGCTGACAGCTCGGAGAGGGTCAGCACGTGCAGTGTGTCGATCGAGAAGCCAGGCTCGCCGTGCTGGTCCGCGGTCAGCGAACCGACGATGTTCCAGGCCCGGCCGACAGATTCGTGGACTCCCCAGGGGGCGCCGAGTGCACCGTGGGCGCGTGCCTCGATGGCGGCCGCCCGCGCCGCCGCGGGGGTCCCGGGGCCGACGAGTGCACGCCCGGCGGCGGCGAGCTCGACCGCGTCCGCCGGACGTCCGGCCTTGCGGGCCAGGGACGACTGCCACAGCCGGATCCAGCACATCAGCGTCGCGTCGCCGGCCTCGGCGGCGTGCTGGTAGGCGTCATCGAACGCGGCCGCGGCACCCGTGGTGTCCCCGGTGTCGTGGCGGGTCGTGGCCCACAGGGCCGTGAGCCGGCCGACCACCTGGTGCAGCCGCAGCCGGGTGGCGGACGGCAGGGAGTCCCGGGCCAGCAGGGAGCGCACCACGGGCAGGTGGCGCCGCAGCCGGGTGGCGGTGAGGGCGATCGGGGTGCGCTCGTAGTCGGCGGTGATCCGCGCCACCCGTTCGTCGAGGTGGCCGAGAAGGTCCGGTGACGGGCTCACCGCGCCGCTGCCCGCCGGGCCCGGCGACTCACCCGCGCCGAGGAGGTCGAGGGGGAGCAGGGCACCGGCGACCAGCAGCCGGCGCCGGGAACTGGCATCCATGCCTGGTGTCCTCCGCGTGGCACAGCGGAGGGTGGCAGCTGCCTTCGAGGTGGCGCCGTCGACCGGCCCCGTACTCCGCGCATGTCCCGGAATCCTGGAGCCACCGGGACAGCCCCGTCACCCTCCGTGCCACTGCCGGACACGAGCCGGCGACGGTTTCCGCGGGCAGGGGTGTCCTTTTGCCCCGCCCGCGGCCCGTTTTCCACCACGCAAACCCAACAGGCGCGCACCATGTGGGCTACACCGTTGCGGATGGGAGGAGCTGGCGGGCTACTCGCCCGCGTTGACGAGGTGCGCCACGTGGTGGGTGTCGTTGAAGCCGCGCAGCACCGCGGGGCCGTCGGAGTACCAGTCGACGGTGGTGATCGACACGAGGTCGAGGTGCAGGCGGTAGAGGACGGCCGGCTCCGCGGCGAGCGCCAGCTGGGTGAGGGCCTTGATCGGCGTGACGTGCGAGACGACCAGAACCCGCCCGGCGGGATACCGGGCCATGATGCGGTCCCGGGCAGCGGTGACCCGGGCGACGGTGCCCAGCAGGCTCTCACCCCCCGGCGGGGGAACCGCCGGGTCGGCCAGCCAGGCGTTGAGCTCGTCCGGGAAGCGCTCCCGGACCTCGCCGAAGGTAAGCCCCTCCCAGGCACCGAAGTCGGTCTCCCGCAGGTCCTCGTCGATGAGATAGTCGCGGCCGAGTGCGTCGGCGGTCTGCCGGGCGCGCTTGAGCGGCGAGCTGATGACCGCGTCGAACGGCTCGTCGCGCAGCCGGTCGGCGGCGGCCGCCGCCTGGTTCAGCCCGGTGTCGGTGAGGGCCGCCTCGACGTTGCCGCTGAACCGCTTCTCCACCGACATCGGGGTCTGGCCGTGGCGGAGCAGGACGGTCGTGGTCGGCGGCGCGGGCGGGGCCATCCAGCCGGACAGCCGGTTGGTGGTCGGTGCCTGGTGGGGCACCGGATCCGGCGACTGCGGGATGCTGGGCTCCCAGGTGCGGCCGGCGGCGGCGGCGTCCATGGCCTCGTTCGCCAGCCGGTCGGCGTGGCCGTTGCGGGCCCGCGGCACCCAGACGAACCGGACCCGGCCGAACCGCGACGCGAGCCCGGACGCCTCCGCGGCCAGCGGCCGCATCGACGGGTGCTTCACCTTCCAGCGCCCGCTCATCTGCTCGACGACGAGCTTCGAGTCCATCCGGACCTCGACCTCGGCGCCGGGGTCGACGTCGGCTGCGGCGCGCAGGCCGGCGAGCAGGCCCTCGTACTCGGCGACGTTGTTGGTGGCCGTGCCGATCGAGCCGGCGCGCTCCGCGAGCACCTCGCCGGAGCCGGCGTCCCGGACGAGCGCGCCGTACCCGGCAGGCCCGGGATTACCCCGGGAGCCTCCGTCAGCCTCGACGACCAGTCTGCGCCCAGCGCTCATGCCGCCACTCCCCTCGCTCGTCCGGCCCGCAGAGGTACCCGCCTCCGCGGGGGGGATGCGTGACTTTACCGGCCGTTCGGCGGCGTGGACAGCGGGCGGGTGTGGCCCCCGGTCACAGACCGGACTCGGCCGTCCGGACCAGGATGCGGCGGCACTCCTCGCAGCGCACCACCTCGTCGGCGGGCGCGGCCGCGACCGCGCGCAGGTCGCCGCCGGAGAGCTCCAGATGGCACCCCTGGCAGCGGCGCCGGACCAGCGCCGCGGCGCCCACCCCGCCGGAGGAGCCGCGGATCCGCTCGTACAGGACGACCAGCGGCTCGGGCAGCGCCGGTGCCAGTGACTCCCGCTCGGTGCGCCGCTTCGCCGCCTCGGCGTCGATCTCGCCGAACTGCTCGTCCCGGCGCTCCTCGGCTGCCTGCCGCTCGCCGGTGATCTTCTCCTGATCGCCGACGAGGCCGGCCAGGCGGGTCTCCAGCGCGTCCACGGCCTCCATGCGCTCCAGGGCGTCGTCCTCGAGCACACCCTGGCGGCGGGCCAGCGACGCCAGCTCGGCCTGCAGGTTCTCCAGCTCGCGCGGGTTGCCGACCTGACCGGACTCGAGCCGGGCGCGGTCGCGGTCGGCGCGGGAGCGGACCAACTCGATCTCGTTCTCCAGCTTCTGCTGGGCACGGGCGATGTCGGCGATCTCCGTCCGTACCCGGACGATGTCCGTGTCGAGGCTCTCCAGGGCCGCCGACCGCTCGGCGATCGTGGCGAGCTCCGGGAGGGAGCGCCGCCGCGCGGCGAGCCGGTCAAGCGCCGTGTCCAGCGCCTGGAGGTCAAGGAGGCGAAGCTGTGTTGCCGGGTCAGCCTTCATGGACTCCGTGCCTAGAGCCTTTCTTCGGGACGCGCGCCGGGCGCGTGGGGCGGATCGGACGGGCGCGCGGCGTACTCCGCGTCGGCGTACTCCGCGTCGGCACCCGGGCTGGTCGTGGTGGCGCTCACGTGCAGGCGCCAGGGGTCGGTGACACGGGTCGACACCAGGGTGTTCACGGTACGTCCCCGGGCGGCGAGGCCCGCGCGCAGCCGGTCGGCGGCGCCGGCGAGCCAGGGCCACTCGCTGGCCCAGTGGGCGACGTCGACGATGACCAGCCGATGGTCGGCGACGGCGTCCAGGGTGTGGTGATGCCGGCCGTCCGCGGTGAGCAGGGCGTCGGCCCCGGCCGCCGCGGCTGCGCCGGCGAGCTCACCACCCGACCCGCCGCAGACGGCGACCCGGCGCACCGGGGTGTCGGGGCTGCCGGTGGCGCGTACCCCGCCCGCGGTCGCCGGCAGCGCCCGCGCCACCCGCTCGCAGAACACCGACAGTGGTTCGGGCGCCGGCAGGACACCTGTCCGCCCGAGCCCACGGCATTCGGTGCCGGCGTCGGTGCGGCCCCGGGCCCGGGCCTCGGCCCGCCCGACGTTCTGCGGCAGCGGCCGCACCTCCCGCAGGCCGATCGCCGCCGCCAGGGCGTCGCTGACCCCCGGGTCGGCCACGTCGGCGTTCGTGTGCGCGGTGAACAGCGCCACCCCGGCGCGGACCAGCGTGCCCACGACCCGCCCGCCGGCCGCCGTCTCGGCGACGGAGTGGGCTCCGCGCAGGAAGAGCGGGTGGTGGGTCACCAGCAGCTGGGCCCCGGCCGCGGCCTCGGCGGCGACGTCGGGGGTCGGGTCGACCGCGAACAGCACGTCGCGCACGGGGGTGTCCGGGTCGCCGACCGACAGGCCCACCGCGTCCCACGACTCGGCCCACGCAGGCGGGTAGCAGGCTTCGAGCACGGAGACGCAGTCACGGACCGTCGCCACAAGGGAGGTCATCCCCGCGACCTTACCCGGGCGGCCGGTCGGCGGTGTCGACCGGTGACCACACGGCTGCCCTCGGACGAGGCGCCGTCACTTCGTCCTGACCTGACCCGTAACGTCACCCCTGGCGTAGGACGTCCGCACGGGGTTGGTACCCCGACGAGAAGGGGTTCGGAGCATGGCTGACGTATCGGTGCGGTTTCAGATCGCCGGGGATTCGGAGATCGTCCTGAACCTGGCGACGCCGCAGGCCGTCCGGCTTGTCGAGGCGCTGATGGGCAAGGTCGCCGATGCCATGGCGGCACCGGAGCGGCTCGCCGTCGGCACCTCGTGGCAGCAGGGGACGCCCGCCCCGCCCGCGCCGCCGACCTTCAACCCGGGCCAGCAGCTGCCGCGGTAGCGCCCCGGGCGAACGTCGCACGACACAGTCACCGACACAACAGACATCGCCGACAGAGCGGACACCGCGGGCCCGGCCGTCGCCCGGCCGGCGGTCAATGCTGCCAAAAGGCGAAATCCGACAACAACGTCGGCGCAACGCGATACAACCTCGCAAAGCATCCCCTACGAAAGGACACCTGATTTCCCATGGCGGGGGACGTACCGGCCGACGAACGGATCCTCATCACGCTCGATGATCTCGGTCCCGAGACGGACCCCCGGCCCGGTCCGCCCGGCGCCTCCGAGCTCCCGGCGGCGCAGGCCCAGCCCGGCGACGGCACTCCGGACGCCGCTGCCCGGCCCGGCCCGAGCAGCGAGCCCGAGCCGCAGGTCATCGACCTGGCGCCGGACGACCTGCCGGTCTGGGGAGTCCGCCGCAGCACTGCGACCCCGGCACCGACCCGTGCTCAGCACGGCGAGCGGACCGTCCACCGCTACGGCCGGGTCCGTGTCCTGGGCCGCCCGGTGGACTCCGCGGTGACGCAGGCACTGCGCGGGATCTCCGCCGACCTCGCCCCCGGCGACGGGACGATCGTCTCCACGCACAGCCTGCCCGGCGGCCTGAACCGCACCGAGTCCCTGGGGGTGGAGGCGTTCCGCCTGCGCGCGAGCGAGGGCTACCGCCGCCGCAAGCGGTCCCGCCCGCGGGACGCGGCGCCCTGGGACATGGCCCACCCCTGCACCGACATCGCACCGCCGCGAGGCGCGGGCGAGACCGCGACCCCGACACCGGCGCCGGTCCGCGCCCTGGCCAACGGCCTGCTGGCGGACAGCGACGGCAACGGGTCCGGCGCCGCCCCGGCGCCGCTGCCGACCCTGCCGATCAGTTCCCTCAGCGGCTACCTGGAGGGCTCGGTCGCGGTCGGCCTGATCCTCGTCGAGGGCCCGACACCGGCCCTGCGGATGACCGCCGCGGAACGCACCAAGATCGTTGCCGAGGTGCAGAACGGGCTGTCCTGGTACGCGACCCAGAACCCCGCCGCCGAGCTGACGTTCAACTACGACATCCAGATCGTCCAGCTCCCCACCCCCGCCAACCCGGGCGCCACCGACCTCGAGTCGGTGTGGCGCAACCCGGCGATGAGCCGGCTGGGCTACGCGCCGAACTTCGACGGCGTCTACGACTACGTCGAGGCGCTGCGCGCTCGGCTGGGCACCCGGTGGGCGTACTGCGCGTTCGTCACCAAGTACCCGCTCGGCCACTTCGCCTACGCGTCGGTCGGCGGCCCGCGCATGGTGCTCGCCGCCGACGCCGACGGGTGGGGGCCGGACAACATCGACCGGGTCTTCGCCCACGAGACCGGGCACATCTTCGGCGCCCCGGACGAGTACGCGGGCGCCGGCTGCGACTGCGGCGGCAGCTGGGGCCGCTACGGCGCCCCCAACGGCAACTGCGACGGCTGCGCGCCGGCGCCGGTCGAGTGCCTGATGCGGGCCAACACCTTCGCGCTGTGCCGCTACACACCGTCCCACCTCGGCTGGGGCCACGGGGTCGGTGGCAACCCGGTGCTCATCCAGTCCCGCGGGCTCGGCGTGCGGGGCAACTTCGACACCGTCGTACCGTCGGCCTTCTCCGGGCTCACCCACGTCTGGCGGGACAACGACGCCACCGGCGCGCCCTGGCGCGACCCGTGGCAGACCGCGCAGGCCCTCGGCCGGGTCGACGCGGTCACCATGGTCCAGAGCACCCTGGCGAACCCGGGACCGCTGGAGACGGTCGTCCGGGTCGGCCCGCGGCTGTTCTTCCTCTGGCGGGACAGCACCGGCGCCTACCAGTGGCGCCCGCCCGTCCAGCTCGCCCAGGGCGTCGGCGGCGTGCCGTCACTGGTCCAGAGCCGGCTCGGAGCCAGAGGCAACTTCGAGCTGCTGGCACCCGCGTCGGACGTCGGCATCTTCCACCTGTGGCGCAACCACGACGCGGCGGGCTACCCGTGGAGCACGCCCCGGCTGTTCGGGGCGAACCTCGGGCGGGTCGACGCGGTGAGCCTGATCCACGGCACGCTCGGCGGCGGCGAGGGCCTGCTCGAGGCCGTCGCGCTGGTCGGCACCCGGCTGGTCCACCTCACCCGCGGCCAGGACGCCGTCTGGCGCACGGGCCAGACCTTCGCCGAGGGCGTCTCCGGTAACCCGGCGCTGATCCAGGCCCAGTACTGCGGGGCAAGCAACTTCGAGGTGGTCGTGCCGTCCACCGGCACCGGGCTGGTCCACTACTTCCGGGACAACAACCCGGCCCAGCCGGTCTGGAGCGGCCCGCGCCCGTTCGCCGCCCAGCTCGGCCACGTGGACGCCGTCTCACTGATCCAGAGCAACTACAGCGGCAACCTGGAGGTGCTGGCCCGGGTCGGCAACCGTCTCCACCTGCTCACCCGGTCGGGTGCGGCAGCGGTCTGGTCGGCACCGCAGCGGGTGTTCTGACGGATTTCGGGGTCGGGGGACGTCCAGCCTCTCAGGTCGGGGCGTCCCAGGGCTCGCCGTCGCGGCGGCGGGACGGCTTCGGGCGTCCGCGGGCCTGCCAGCCACCCACGAACAGCTGTTCCTCGGGGCGGAGCGTGCCGAGCAGCACCTCCGGCACCTCCTCCTCGAAGACACCGGCGACGCCGGGGACACCACAGGCGTCCCCGACCCGCTCGGTGGGCAGCAGAACCAGGGCGAGCCGCGGCTCCAGCCGCGAGGTCACCTGCCCCCACCCGGCCACCCGCTCCAGTGCCGCCGAAGCCACAGCGGTGTCCCCGTCCAGGACGACCAGCAGCTCGTGGGGCGGGCCCCACCCGCCGTCCTGCTGACGCCGATCAGTCACCGGATGTCCTCCTGTTCTCGGCCCGCAGCAGGCACGGCACCCGCCGCGTCCGAGTGTGGATGGACGCGGCGGCCGGTACAGGACAGGCTGGGACCATGCGGGCCCGTCCACGGGCCGGTGATGCTGCGGCATATGGGGGTGAGGGAGATCATGGGTGAGCGCCTGCCCCTGTTTCCGCTCGGTACTGTCCTGCTGCCCGGTCTGCTGATGCCACTGCAGATCTTCGAGGAACGCTACCGGGTCCTGGTCCGCGAACTGCTCGAAATCCCCGAGACGGAGACCCGCCGGTTCGGGGTGGTCGCGATCCGGCGCGGGCGGGAGGTCGGCCCGGCGGTCCCCCAGACCTACGACATCGGCTGCACCGCGCTGGTACGCCGCATCGAGGCCCAGCCGGACGGGAAGTTCTCCATCGTCACCGTCGGCGGGCCCCGGTTCCGGATCGGCTCCGTCGACAGCGGCAGCAAGCCCTACCTCGTCGGAGACGTCGAGTTCCTGGAGGACGTCCCCGGTGACGAGGCCGCCGCCACGATCCACGCGGCGGTCGTCACCCGGTTGATGCGTGAGTACACCGAGCGCCTCACCGCCAGCGGCACCGTCGAGATCAGGCTTCCCGACATGCCGACCGACCCGATCGCGCTCTCCTACCTCATCGCGGCAGCGGTGGCGAACGACCTCGCCGAGCGCCAGGAACTGCTCGCCGCCCCGGACGCGGCGACCAGGCTGCGCGCCGAACGCGCCCTTCTCCGCCGCGAGCTGGGCCTGCTCGAGCGGATCACCACCGTGGGCTCCAGCGAACTGAACCGCATCACCCCCAGCTCCAACTGAACTGAGCCGAGCGGGCCATCTGGCCAGAGCCGTCACCTGACCCGAGCCGTCACCTGACCGGAGCGGTCAGACCCGGCCGGCGCCGGGGCGCGGGCGTCCGTGCCCAGGACTCAGCCGGAACACCCGCAGCGGGCCGAGGTCGCCCGGGCGGACACCGATCTCGGCCGCCCCGAGCCAGTGCACCAGCCGCAGCGACGCGGCGTTGTCCTCGTCGACCTCCACCAGCACCTCGCCCAGCCCGGCCGGGCCGAACGCGTGGTCGAGGATCGCGGCGGCCGCCTCCCGGGCAAACCCCTGCCCCCAGCACACCGGATCGAGGCTGCACCACAGCTCGACCCCGGCACCGCCGGACCAGGCCACCAACCCGGCCGCTCCGACCAGCCGTGCGGAGTCCTCGCCCTCGCATCGTGGCTCGAGCAGTACCCACAACCCCCAGTCGTGCGCAGCCATCGCCGCGGCGCTGTCCCGCACGAGCCCGGCGATCTCCTCTGCGGTCACCTGCCTGCCGTCGAACAGGAACCGACACACGTCCGGCTGGTTCCAGAGCGCCCGCAACGCCACTTCGTCCGTTCTCGCCACCGGCCGCAGCACCAGCCGGCCTGTCCGCAGCTCGCTCACCCCGCCATACTCCGATCTACTACCCCGGCCCGACCAACCGTTTTTCGGGCTCTCCTCGCCGACCGTCCCTGATCGCCCAGGACGCTCCGGCTCACCCACTCGACATGCCCCGTTTTATGCGCCTTCGCGATACGAGCCACTGGCAGCGGATTCCGCGCCAGCCTCCGTCGAGCAGCCGGGGCGCGAAGGTCGATGCCCTCCGCAGGCACTCCAGGTAGCGCCTGCCAGTACGGGCAGACAAAGGCCAACGACGGGGCGCCCGGTGATCACAGGAACCCTTGACCGCCCACCACGACCTTGGTAACGTCTCGCTCCGCGTCCCGATTACGAACTACATATCGCATATGCGAACGCCGGGAGGGAGGGAAACCCGCACCGTCGTCACCAGGGCCCAGCAGCCGGAGCGGCTCGCCACGCAGCCTCAGGCCGTTTCTCCCGCCCAGAGCCCAGGTCATCGGACAACATCGGTGAGATTTCCAGGGCCAACAACAGCCGACAACGGTGGCGCAGCGCATTCCCCGTCTCGAAGCAGGCCGGCCGGTCGCAGCCTGGCCCCGGTTGCTTTCGCGCGACTGGTCCGCCGACACGGTTGACATCGCGACGCAGAAGGCCCGTTCACCCGTCCTCGACGGCCCCCTCCTCCCGGCCGGGACGCGCGGTCCCGCTATCGCCACCGGTTATTCCGCAGCGTTCGAGGGTGCCGTCCTGACATCGACGAGTGCACTCGTACTCCCCTGACGAGCTCAGGCCTTCTGGCCTGGACCGCGAGAGTCGAGTCACGAGCGAGAACGAAGGAGTTACATGCTCACTGACAGAACCCGCGCCACCGCGAGCGCGGGCGCGACCGACCGGTTCGAGACGAACGGGACCAGGGGCACCGGCCCGGTGAACATCACAGGAATCATCGCGGACTACGCCGCCTCGACGTCGGTCGACGCATTACCCGCCGACGTTCGGGAGCGTGGGCGTCTCATCATCATGGATGAGCTTGCCTGCGCCGCCTTCGGACAGACCCGGACACCGGGGAAGCTCGCCACCGGCTACGCGGTCCCGATGGGCGGAGCCGGGACGTGTCGCGTTCTCGGAACCGAGCACCGCACCACCGCGCCCTACGCGGCCCTCGCGAACGGCACGGCCGGACACGCCGACGAGGTCGACGGCGCCCACGTCGTCGGTGGGCATCCCGGGGCGACCATCGTCCACGCCGTGGCGGCGGTTGCCGAGCACCGACGGGCAACGGGCGACGCGCTGCTCAATGCCGTCGTTCTCGGCTACGAGATCGGCAACCGGCTCATCCGCGCGTGCGGCGGGGTCTTCGGGGTCAAGTCGCGCCTTCACCTGCACGCGGACTTCCTGCACACGATCGGCGCCACGGTCGCCGCGTGCCGCGTGCTCGACCTCGGCCCGAAAGCCTACGCCGACGCGATGGCGCTCGCGACCTTCCAGGCCAACGGTCTCGTCGCGCTCTTCCAGGAGCGGCGGCACATCAGCAAGTCGTTCTGCAACGGCCAGTACGCCTTCGCCGGCGTTTCGGCCGCGCTGATGGCGAATGCCGGGCTGGAAGGATGCGAGGACGTGCTCGGCGCGGAGAACGGCCTGCTCGCGGCATGGGGCCTCGACGACGCCGCGAGTTCACTGATCGACGGGCTCGGCCACGACTACGCCGTGATGGGCGCGAACTTCAAGTTCATCAACGCGGGCTACCCGATCCACGCGGCGGTCGAGGCAGCGATGACGGTGCTGCACGACCACCGAATCCAGGTGGCCGAGATCGACGCGGTCGAGGTCGGAATGCCCACCCATGCGCTCCGGGTGGTCGACAACCGCGCCATGCACAACATCTGCCTTCAGGACATGCTTGGCGCGGCGATCGTACAGGGTGGGCACCGGTTGCGGGAAAGCCCCTTTCCGCACCTTCTGTCGGACCCCGCCTTCCAGGCGATGAGGGGACGCATCGATCTTCGGCCCGACCCCGAGCTGGACGCCGAGCAGCCGAACGGCCGCGGGGCCCGGGTGACCTTCGTGATGCGGGATGGCTCGAGGCTCTCGGCGCGGGTCAACCAGCCCAAAGGCCACAGCACGGGAGATCCCATCGGTTGGGACGATCTGCGTGAGAAGTGGGCGGATGCCCTGCCCACCGTCGACATCGACCGCCTGGTTCGGATCTCGCAGGCCGTTGACGAGCTGGACGACGTCGAGGAACTCCTCCAGATCTTCGACCCGCCCCGGCACGCCGCCTGACGCGAAGGAAGAACCATGGCCAGCACACAGCACGTTGGATTCGTCCTCATCCACGGCGGCCGACACGGCGGCTGGGCGTGGCGCGACGTCGCCTCTCGACTGCGCGCCCTCGGCCACCCGACGTACACGCCGACCCTGACCGGCCTCGGTGAGCGGGCACACCTTCTGCGCCCGGAGATCGGGCTCGAGACCCACATCAACGACCTGGTCGGCGTCTTCGCGTACGAGGACCTGAGCGACGTCGTCCTGGTTGCCCACAGCTACGGCGGCATGCCGGTGGCGGGTGCGATGCAGAAGGTCTTCGACCGCGTGCGCGCCGTTGTCTGGGTCGACGCGCACCTCCCGCGCGAGGGAGAGTCGATCTTCGAGTTGATCGGCGAGGAGCGCGCCACCCAGATGAAGAAGATGGCCGCGCAGGACGGGGAGGGCTGGTATGTGCCGACCTCCGACGCCAGCTGGTGGGGGCTGAGCGATCCCGACCAGATCGCCTGGGTCAACTCCAAGACGACTCCGCAGCCGATGCGGACCTACCTCGACCCGATCGGGCCCACCGACCGGGCCTGGTCGCACCCGGGCACGATGATCGAGTGCACGCCGAGCCGGCTTCCCGCGGTGGAGGTGGCACGTCAACGCGCGCGTGCCGAGTCCGACCCGCACTTCCATCGTCGGCTTGTCGACGCCTGCCACGAGCCGATGCTCACGCACCCCGACGAGCTCACCGCGCTCCTGGTCGAGGCGGCCGGGCAGACCGGGTAGTCGCGTCCGGAGGCCTGTGCAGTCAACGCGGAGGCCTGTGCAGTCGCCCTGGGGGGCTGTGCAGTCGCCTCGGGGGCACAGGTCTCCGGCTGACCGGCCGGCCGGCGGTAGTGTGCAGATCGTTTCCGCTGCGCAGCGACTCCCGCCGAACTGGCCCTGCAGGCGTCCGGGCCCTCGAGTGGCGGCCGGCCGGCTGCCGGGCATCGAGGAGTGGCGCGTGCGCAGTCTGGTCTACTTCGTGGCATCCACGGTCGACGGGTTCGTCGCGGGTCCGGATGGCGCCGACCCGACCGGCCCCGGCGGGTTCTGGCCGGTACCGCAGGACTACCTCGAGCACCTCACCGCCGAGTACCCGGAGACGCTGCCCGGCCCGGCTCGGGCCGCCCTCGGCGTCACCGCCCCGGGAACCCGTTTCGACACCGTCCTGGAAGGCCGCCGCAGCTACGAGATCGGGCTGCGGGCCGGCCTCACGAACGCCTTCCCCCACCTGCGGCACCTGGTCTTCTCACGAACCCTGACCACCAGCCCGGATCGCGGCGTGGAACTCATCGCCACCGACCCGGCCGCGACGGTCCGGGAACTGAAGCGGCAGGACGGCGGGGACATCTGGCTTGTCGGCGGCGGCGAGCTCGCCGGCACGCTCTACCGGGAGATCGACGAACTCGTCATCAAGCTGGGGCCGCTGACGCTCGGCACCGGCATCCCGCTGTTCTCCCCCACCGCCGTCTTCGACCCGAGAACCTGGGAGCTGACCGACCACACCGCGCTCAGGAGCGGCGCGCTCTTCCTCACCTACCGCCGGCCGGCACCGTAGGCGGGACGGCAGCGGGCCGATCTCCGGGCGGGGCGCGGTGGGCAGCGGGAGCGGCGCCGGTCAGCGGCGGCGCCAGGGCCAGCGGAGCGTGGTCCCGCCGGCCCACAGGAACAGCGCCAGCACGAGCACCGCCATCCCGGGCAGGACGAGGTACAGCCCGGTGGCCCGCACGTGGAACTCGGCCAGGTCGCGCAGCAGCGCCGTGGCGTTGGGCGGCAGCGAGGCGAGCACCTCGCCGGAGCGGCGCTGCTCGCCGGTCCACCCGGCCAGCAGCGCTCCCACCACCCCGCCGGCGGCGAGACCGACCGGCACCGGCCAGCCCGCGCCGGCTGCCCGCCAGCCGGCGAGAAGGCCGCCCACCACACCGGCGACCGCGCAGATCAGCGCGAAGTAAAGGTCGGTCGTGCTCTGCGCGCCGAACACCGACATGGCGCCGGCGAGCGCCGCGTCGACGTCGAGGCGGGGCGCGGTGGCGGCCCACAGCAGGCCCAGCAGCGGGCCGGACACGACCATCGCGAGGGCGCAGACCAGCCCGGCGAGCAGCCGAGCCCGGGTGCCCTCCGGCTCGGCCCGGGCGCGCCCCCGCTCGGGTGGCGCAGGCGTTTCGACCGCGGCGGCCGGGCCAGCCAGCGGCTCGCCGACAGGCAGGCCACGCTCACCCTGAGGTAGCGGCGGCCCCGGCGGCTCTGGGGCGAACGGCTCGACTGTCGAGGCCAACTGCTCGGTCGTCGGACGGGAGAACACCGACGGTGTGCGCTCTGGGGCAGGCGCGGGGCTCTCGGCCGCGGGCACCGGCGTGCCCGGGACCGGACCGCGGTCGGACCGCCCGTCCGCCTGCGGCCCGGAACACTCTCCGGCGTCCCGGGTGCCGCCCGGCCTCTCTGCCACGACCCGTCCGTCTCCTCGCCAGCCACACCGGTTAACCGGCCCGGATCTCCAGGGCGACCCGACCCCCCGTTGACATCAGACCCAGGGGTCGACCGTACCCGCAGGCGCAGTGCCCTCGCCTGCCGCGGCATCGCCGACCTGTCCGCGCCGACCTGTCACCGCGTTTCGCCCGGGCACCGGTACACCGGCGGCCGCCGGTCAGGACCGGGCTACGCGCCGCAGGGCCTGCGCGGCCACCACCAGCGCGACGGCCGCCACCACGGCGCAGACGGCCAGGTCGGCCAGCACGCCGGCCCAGTCGATCGACGGGGCGAACGCCTCCGCGAGCGCATCCACCGCGTAGCTGCTGGGCAGCAGGTCGCGCGCCAGCCGCCCGATGCCGGGCAGCCGGTTCGCCGGGATGACCCCCAGGAACAGCACCACGCTCATACCCAGCTGACCGGCGACCGTGGCGAGCTCGGGCTTGGGTGCGAGCAGCCCGATCGCGGCCCCGATACCGGCCAGGCTCGCGCCGGCCAGCGCGGTGACCGGAACCAGCATCCACAGGCCGGACATCGGCAGGCCATACAGTACCGAGCCGACCAGAACGGTCACGATGGTGCCGGGTACGGCGAACGTCGCGTACGACGCCGCCGTCCCGAGCACCACCGCCGCGCCGGGGATCGGCAGGGTCAGGTAGTAGTCGAGCGCGCCGGCGGCCCGCAGCGCGCCGAACCGCTGCGCCAGCAGGTTGAGCGCCACGAAGGCCACCACGAGCACCGTGGAGCCGGCGACGACCGAGGCCGCCGCCGAGTCGTCGCCGACGTCCACGATGCCCCGCAGCAGGATCATGATCCCGAGGGACTGGAAGGCGGCGACGAACAGCAACGGCACCCGGGCCACCCGGGCGCGGGCCAGCTGGCCCCGGTACACGGCCGCCAGCGCGGCCAGGAAGGCCGTGCCGTGGGGCAGCGGGGCGACGGTGAGGGCCGACGGTACGGCGCCCTCCTGATCGGCCTTGCGGGAGTCAGTCGGCACGACGGGCGCTCCGGGAGCGAGCGCGGGCGACAGCGCGGCCGCGCCCGCTCCGGTGGCGGGGTGAGGCGTCGCCAAGGTCATGTCCGCTCCAGGTCACGGCAGGTTCCGCCGAGAGTGAGATACACGTCCTCCAGCGACGGAGTCGCGAGGCTGAAATCGTCCAGGGCGGCGAACGCCGGCCCGGAGGTGAGGCGGCCCAGCGCGTCACGGGCCTCGGCCTGTGCCAGCCGGGTCGTCCACCGGCGGCCGGTGACCCGCGCCGTCGCGGCCAGCCGCGCCACCGTCGGGTCGTCCACCGGCGGGTCGTGGCGCCAGACGAGGTCGAGCCGGACATCGGCGGAGACGGACGCCTTGAGCCTGCCAGGCGAGTCGCAGGCGATCACCCGGCCCGCCTCCAGGACGGCGACGCGGTCGAGCACCGTCTCCGCCTCCAGCACGTTGTGAGTGATCAGGACGACGGTGGTGCCGTGCGAGGCACGGCGGCGTTCCAGCGCCGCCCACACCGCGCGGCGGGCCACCGGGTCCAGGCCGGTCGTCGGCTCGTCGAGCACCAGCACCGGGCGTTCGCCGACCAGTGTGGTGGCCACGCAGGCAAGCCTGCGCTGCCCGCCGGAGAGGCGCCCGAGCGGGCGGTTCACGACCTCGCCCAGGGAGAACTCCTCGATGACCGCGGCGCGCTCGCGCCGCGCGCCGGCCCGGGACAGGCCGCGCATCCGCGCGGTGGTCTCGACCGCGAGGCCGACCGGCAGCTCGGCCAGCGCGAGATCATCCTGGCCCAGGTAGGCGGCCATCCGGGCAGCGACACCCGGACGGCTGACAACGTCGTGCCCGAACATCGTGATGGAGCCGGCGTCCGGCCGGATCAGGCCCATGAGCTGGCGGACCAGGGTGGTCTTGCCGGCCCCGTTGGGGCCGAGCACGCCAAAGACCTCGGCCGGACGGACATCGAGATCGATCCGGTCGTTGGCGAGGACGGCGCACTCCCCGGCACCGTGCCGCCGGGTGAGGCCACGCACGGCGTAGCTCAGCACGGCTGTCATTCTCGCAGCCGCCACGCCGAGCCGAGGCCGTGGGCCGATGCCGTCGACGTCACACCCACAACGGAAGCCACACCAGGGCACACCCGCCAGCGCATCACCGGGTGCTCCAGAGACGTTCGGACGCCGCGCACGGGCCGGTAGGTGTCAGACCGCGCTGCTCATCCAGACCACGATGTCGAGAATCCGCAGCGGGGTGACCGGCGGGCCGCCGGGCGGGACGAGCCCGGCGAGGCGACGGAACTCGTCGGCGTTCTCACGCAGGTCGTGCTGCATGGCCCGGACGAGCATCTCCATGTACTGGCGCCAGGACCGCCCGTCCCGCGGCGACGGCGGGACACAGTCCTCGTGCTGGTAGAAGATCCGCACCTTCGAGTCGAACAGCGGGACGAGTGCCGGCCGCTTGCGGTGCAGCACCTTCGCGATCAGCGAGCCCTTGACGTCACGGTCCGCGACGTCCGGATCGTCGAGCGGGTCGTAGAGGGCCGCGACCAGGTCGAGGGTGACCTCGTCCGCCTCGATCAGCTCGATGCCCGGGGGAAGCCGGTCGAGCGCGCGCTGCAGCAGCGGCAGCAGCGCGGTCAGGGTGTGCATCCGGTCGAGGTCCACATTGACGCCGAGCAGACAGGGCGAAAGGAGATCGCTGGTGCACAGCAGATCCGGGTCACCATTGGTGACCAGCCCGTCGTAGTACGGGTAGGCGTAGCGCAGGCCGCGCCGGCGCGGCCCCAGGTACTCCTCCAGCAGGCTCTCCGCGTCGAAGACCTCCCGGGTGCCCTTTGCCAACCTCACCCGAAAGTCCTCCTTCGTCAGCCACACCGCGCCGGGCACCCGACCGAGGCGCCCTGGGGCAATCCTGCCCTGTCCCCCGTGGTGGGCGGAAGACGCCCCCGGTGGACGGCCCGGCCTGTGCCACAGGGGACACACCGGAAACACCCGTGGCCGGCGCCGTGCCCACCGTCGCGCGACCCAGCCGGGCCGGCCGCGACCCAGCCGGGCCGGCCCAGGCGTGCCTCCCCCGGCACGCTCGGACAGGCACCTCGGAGCCGGTCCGGCTCCGCCTGGCCATGGCTCGTGCGGGTTCTTCGGGGTTGGTCAGGGCCGCTCGGGTTCCAGCGGCACGAAACGCACCGCCGGCGGAACGAGGCCCGGTGGAGCCGGATCCACGACCCTCACCTGGCCGTCCCGGGCGAGCTCGAGCAGGCGTGCCCCCGGTGCCCGCAGGACCACTCCGAACAGGCACGCGCACCGCGCCCGCAGCGCGGCCGCCTGCTCGTTCGCCGCCTGCTGACTCGCGCCCGGCTGATCCTCCGGCCCGGCCCGAGCGGTGCCCGTGTCGGTGCCGGTGCCCGTGTCGGCGCCGAGGCCCTCGCCGGCGTCGCGGGCGCGGGTCTCGGCGGCATCGCCCGCGCTGGCGAAGGCCGCCTCCACATCCGCGACGGGATCACGGACGGGTGCGGAGAGCACGCCACCGTCCGGCGGGACGCGGAAGAACACCTCGCTGATCCGGAAGGTCGCGAACAACCGGTGCAGCTCCTCCGGTGTCCGGTAGCCGGCCAGGCTGACCACCGCGTAGAGGTCGGCCTGCGGGGCCGCGCCGGCCAGCGACTCCAGCTCCGCCCGGGCCGCGGCGGCGTACTCCGCGGCCTCGTCCCCCGCGACCGGGCCCACCGTGGTGATCGGTGTGGCGGGGCCGGCAGGTGGGCCGCCGGGCCCGGGGCCCGGAATCCCGCTGCTGCTGTTGCCGGGATCAGGGCCGCGCAGCATCGTGCTGACAGCACCGACGATGATCAGGACAACCAGGCCGAGGACGAGCAGCCGGAAGGTGCCCCCCACGACACTGGCGGTGCGGGAGGAGAGGCGGGAGGCGCGGGAGTCCGGCGGGTCAGCCTCGCCGTCTGCCACCGTGGCGGCCGCACCTCCGGCGTCCGTGGCGGCCGTGGCGGCCGTGGCGGCCGTGGCGTCGACGGCCGGGGCAGCGACGACGCCGGTTGGCGGGGCTGCCGTGCCGTCGGCCAGTGGCAGGGCGGCATCGACAACCACCCGGTCGGTGGGCGGTTCCCCCGCCCGGCGCACCCGTACCCCGGGCAGGCGCCGGCCGGCGCTCGCGAGATCCGCACCCCGGGCCAGCACGCGGCCGGCCACCGGCAGCGCGGCGTCGTCCACCCGGTCGAGCAGACGCAGCGGGCGGCGCGACCGGGGCGCCCCGTACTGCCGAGGCGGACGGGGCGGGTCGGCGGCCTGCGGCGCCGTCATGTCTGGTCGTTCAGCCGCTTCAGCGCCTCGGCCAGGTCGTCGGGGTCGGGGCTGACGAACTCGACCCAGGACCCGTCCGCCGGATGCTCGAAGGCGAGCCGGGCGGCATGCAGCCACTGGCGGGTCAGACCCAGTCGCTCCGCCAGGGTGGGGTCGGCGCCGTAGGCGAGGTCCCCGACGCAGGGATGGCGCAGCGCGGACATGTGGACCCGGATCTGGTGGGTGCGCCCGGTCTCGAGGCGCACGGACAGCAGCGAGGCGGCGCGGAACGCCTCCTCCGTGTCGTAGTGGGTCACGCTGGGCTTGCCGTCCGCGACGACCGCGAACAGACCGGGGCGCCGCGGGTGCCGGTCGATGGGGGCGTCGACGGTGCCGCGCAGCGGATCCGGGTGCCCCTGGACGACCGCGCGGTACACCTTCTCGACCTCGCGCTCCCGGAAGGCTCGCTTGAGCAGTGTGTAGGCCCGCTCGCTCTTCGCGACGACCATCGCGCCGGTGGTGCCGACGTCGAGCCGGTGCACCACGCCCTGACGCTCGGCCGCGCCCGACGTGGAGACCCGGAAGCCGGCCGCGGCGAGCGCGCCGATGACTGTCGGCCCGGTGAACCCCGGTGCCGGATGGGCGGCGACTCCCACCGGCTTGTCGACCACCACGATGTCGTCGTCGTCGTGCAGAATGCCCAGGCCCTCGACCGGGGTGGCCTCCACTGACACCGGCCGCGGCGGGGCCGGCAGATCGACCTCCAGCCAGGCACCGCCGGCAACCCGGTCGGAGCGCCCCCGGACCTGCCCGTCGACGCTCACCTGACCGTCGTCGACCAGCGCTGCGGCCGCCGTCCGGGAGAGCCCGAACATGCGGGCGAGGGCGGCGTCCAGGCGGATGCCGTCAAGACCGTCGGGGACAGGCAGGGAGCGGCGGTCCGTGTAGGCCGTTGTCATCGGGCACCCGGCCCCTCGTGGCGCCCGCCCGACGCGGGGGGACGCTCCCCCGGCGCAGAACCGGCGCTCGGGCCGGGGCCGGGATCGCTGTCGGCCCCACCACCAGCGGCACCGGCAGCGCTTCCGGCGCTGGTGGGGTTCGTGGCGGTGGGGTTCGTGGCGGTGGGGTTCGTCGCGGGCGGCTCCGCGGGAGCAGCGGTCAGCCTCGTCCCGTCCAGACCGATGCCGCGCAGCGAGAGGATCACAGCGAGCACACCGCCGCAGACGATGGCCGAGTCCGCCAGGTTGAAGATCGGCCAGTGATGGATGTGGACGAAGTCGACCACATGGCCGCGCAGGGGCCCCGGCGACCGGAAGACCCGGTCGATCAGGTTCCCGACCGCGCCGCCGACCATCGCGCCGAAGACGAACGCCCATCCGACCGAGGCCAGCCGGCGCGCCGTGACGACGACGACCCCGACGACCACCAGCGCGACCAGGCTCAGGATCACCGTGGCCCCGCCGGCGAGGCTGAACGCGGCCCCCGAGTTCCGGGTGAGCCGCAGGTCGAGGATGCCGGGAATGATCTCCACCGGCGTGCGACCGGAGAGCTCGGCGACCGCGAGCACCTTGGTCAGCACGTCCAGCACGATGAGACAGGCCGCGGTCAGCGCGACGATGAGCACCGCGCGGCGCGAGGCGACCCGCGGGACGGACGCCCGCCGGGCGGGCGCAGGCGACGCCGCGGACGCGGCACCGGGGACGGCCGGCCGGCCCGCGCCCGGGCCGGCGTCGTCGCGGGTCGGCACGCGGCCCGGCACGTCACGCCCGCGCCGGGCGCCCCGCTCTGTTCCTGGCTCGGCGACCACAACCACCACTCTACGGGTGTCATATCACCGACCGACCATCGCGGGACCCGCTGCCATCCCGCGCCCGGCCCGCGTCCATCCCGCACCCGGCGGCGGCCCTCCGCGTGTGGACGCCGCCGGAACGCCGTCGGCTACGCTGGGGGCGCGGAAAGGCGTTGACGGGACGAGTAGCGGCGGGCGCAGCCACAGCGAGCCGGGGGCGGTGCGAGCCCGGCGGCCAGCGCGGCGTGAAGATCACCCCTGAGCCGCCGGGAGAACAGGGCCCCACGGGCCCCCAGTAGATCCGGCCGCCGCGGCAGGACAAGAGTGGCCGCTCCGCCGGCCGCCCGCGAGGGCGGCCTGGGCCGGGGCGCGCAAGGAGGGTGGTACCGCGGTACCCAGTACCGCCGCCGGCCGGAGCCGCAGCGGTGGTGCGGGGCGTCGTCCCTCCGCCGGAGAGCCGCACCCGCCGACGGAGACCGCCACGATGACCGCCACCCCCGACGTACCCCCACCCGCGTTCCGGCCGCTGCCTGCGCGGGTCGACCTGCCGGCCTTCGAGCGCGAGACGCTGGAGCGCTGGAAGGACTCCAAGGTCTTCCACCGGTCGCTGCAGGCCAGCGCCGACCGCCCGCTGTGGATGTTCTACGAGGGCCCGCCGACCGCGAACGGCCGGCCGGGCGCCCACCATGTCGAGGCGCGGGTCTTCAAGGACCTGTTCCCGCGCTACCGGACGATGAAGGGCTACCACGTCCCCCGCCGCGCCGGCTGGGACTGCCATGGCCTGCCGGTCGAGCTCGCGGTCGAGAAGGAACTCGGCTTCACCAGCAAGAGTGACATCGAGGACTACGGCATCGCCGCGTTCAACGCGAAGTGCCGCGAGTCCGTGCTGCGCCACGTCGCGGACTTCTCCGCCATGACCGAGCGCATGGGCTACTGGGTCGACCTCGACACCGCCTACCGCACGATGGACACCGAGTACATCGAGAGCGTCTGGTGGTCGCTGAAGCAGATCTTCGACAAGGGCCTGCTGGTGGAGGACTTCCGGGTCACTCCCTACTGCCCGCGCGACGAGACGCCGCTGTCCGACCACGAGGTCTCCCAGGGCTACAGCGACACTGACGACCCGTCGGTCTACGTGCGCTTCCCCGTCCTGGACGGGCCCCGGGACCTCGCCGCACGCGGCGCGCACCTGCTGGTGTGGACGACGACCCCGTGGACGCTGGTCTCGAACACCGCCGTGGCCGTGCACCCCGAGGTCATCTACGTGCTCACCCGGGCCGCCGGCGGCGAGCTCCTGGTGGTCGCCGAGCCGCTGGTGGCCGCCGCGGTCGGCGAGGACGCCGAGATCCTCGACCGCTTCACCGGCACCGAGCTCGCGGGCACCCGCTACGCCCGGCCGTTCGAGCTGATCCCCCTGGCACGGTTCGAGGAGTCCGCGGCAAAGGTCGTCGCCGGCCTGGGTGCCGGCACCGGGGCGGCGGGGGCCGGCCCGTCGGCGGCGGGTCCCGCGGGTCCGGCCCGCCTGCACTCGGTCGTGCTCGCCGAGTACGTGACGACGACGGACGGCACCGGGCTCGTCCACCAGTCGCCCGCCTTCGGCGCCGAGGACCTCACGGTCTGCCGCGCCAACGGCCTGGGAGTGGTCAACCCGGTCGGCCGGGATGGCCGCTTCCTGCCAGACGTGCCGCTGGTCGGCGGGCTGTTCTTCAAGGACGCCGACGCGCCGCTGTCCGCCGACCTCACCACCCGCGGCCTGATGTGGCGGGCGTCGACGTTCACGCACAGCTACCCGCACTGCTGGCGCTGCCACACCCCGCTGATCTACTATCCGCTGCCCTCCTGGTACATCCGCACCACAGCCATCCGGGACCGGCTGATCGCCGAGAACGCGCGGACGGACTGGCACCCGGAGCGGATCCGTGACGGCCGCTACGGGGAGTGGCTGCGCAACAACGTCGACTGGGCCCTGTCGCGCAGCCGGTACTGGGGCACGCCGCTGCCGGTCTGGCGCTGTGAGGCCGACCCGTCCCATGTGACCTGTGTGGGTTCGCTCGCCGAACTCTCCGAGCTCGCCGGGGCGGACCACTCCGGCCTCGACCCGCACCGCCCGTTCGTCGACGACGTCACGCTGCCCTGCCCGACCTGCGGCGGCCTCGCCCGGCGGGTCCCCGAGGTGATCGACGTCTGGTACGACAGCGGCGCCATGCCGTTCGCGCAGTGGGGCGCGCCGCACCGCAACGCCGAGGAGTTCGCCCGCCAGTACCCGGCGCGCTACATCTGCGAGGCGATCGACCAGACCCGCGGCTGGTTCTACACGCTGATGGCGATCGGCACCCTCGTGTTCGACCGGTCGTCCTACGACACGGTGCTGTGCCTGGGCCTGCTGCTGGACGCCGAAGGCCGCAAGATGAGCAAGCACGTGGGCAACGTCCTCGACCCGTTCGAGCTGTTCGAACGGCACGGCGCGGACGCCGTCCGGTGGCTCATGCTGGCCGGGGGCTCGCCCTGGTCGGACCGGCGGGTCGGGCACGAGGCGATCGAGGACATCGTCCGCAAGATCCTCCTCACCTACTGGAACACCGCGTCGTTCTTCAGCCTCTACGCCGGCGCGGCGAACTGGCGCCCCACGGCCGCGGACGGGACCGGCACCGGCTTCGGGGCCACGGCGCCAGTGCCAGGGGCGGCCGAGACGGCCGTAGCCGCCACGGACGGGCTGGAGCCGGGCACGGCGGCGGCGCCGGTGGCCGGGTCCGCCCCCGACGAGCCGGCGCGTCGGCCCGTGCTGGACCGGTGGGCGCTGTCCGAGCTGGCCGACACCGTCGCCGAGGTGGACCTGGCTCTGGAGAGCTTCGACTCGCTGCGGGCCGGCCGGCGCATCGCTCGCTTCGTCGACGACCTGTCCAACTGGTACGTCCGCCGGTCCCGGCGCCGTTTCTGGGCGGGCGACCCGAACGCGCTGGCCACCCTCTACACCTGCCTTGACGGGCTGACCCGGCTGATGTCGCCGTTCACCCCGTTCCTGACCGACTGGCTGTGGTCCCGCCTGTTCGCCGGCGTGCTGCCCGGCGCGCCGGACTCCGTCCACCTCGCGCCGTGGCCTGTGCTGCCGCCGGAACTGGTCGAGCCGGGCCTTGCCGACCGGATGGACCTGGTACGCCGGGTCGTCGAGCTGGGCCGCTCGGCCCGGGCCGCCAGCGGGGTGCGGACCCGCCAGCCCCTGCCGCGAGCAGTGGTCGGCTCGTCCGCGTTCGGCGACCTCCCGGACGAGCTGCGCGCCCAGATCGCCGAGGAGCTGAACGTCGTCGCCGTCGAGGCGGCGACCTCCGACCTGGTCGACATCAGCGTCAAGCCGAACTTCCGCGCACTCGGCCGGCGGTTCGGCAACCGCACCAAGGCGGTCGCCGCCGCCGTCACCACCGCCGGCACGCCGGTGGACGGCCGGCTGACGGTCACGGTGGACGGCGAGGCCATCGACCTCGGCGGCGACGAGCTCATCATCACCGAGACGCCGCGGGAGGGCTGGTCGGTGACCAGC
Organism: Parafrankia sp. FMc2; assembly: GCF_041008525.1. Classification (NCBI taxonomy): domain Bacteria; kingdom Bacillati; phylum Actinomycetota; class Actinomycetes; order Frankiales; family Frankiaceae; genus Parafrankia; species Parafrankia sp. FMc2. Next base: position 84,689 of record NZ_JBFLUG010000010.1, read on the forward strand.
GAGTCAGGGCTCTCGGTCGCCCTGGACCTGACGGTCACTCCCGAGCTCGCCCGCGCCGGACTGGCCCGCGACGTGGTGCGGGTGCTTCAGGACGCCCGCCGCGCGGCCGGACTGGAGATCACCGACCGGGTCACACTGCGCTGGTCGGCCAGCCGGGAGGAGACCGCCGCCGCCCTGCGGGAGCACGGTGGCGCCGTGGCCGACGAGATCCTCGCCACCACCTTCGAGGAGGCACCCGCGACCGCGGCCGCCACACCCGCGGAGACCCCTGCCGCGATCTCCGCCACGGCGTCCGCCGAGACGGCGGGTACCGCCGGCGGTACCGGGCGCTACGAGGGCGCCTCCGCGGAGCTCGGTCTGACGTTCACGCTCACCCGGACGACCCCCGCCGCCGTGGGCTGACCCGAGGCAGCCCCCACCCTCGGCGACTCTCGCCACCCGGCCCCGGCCCGGCTTCACCACCGGGCCGGGGCCGGCAGGGAGGGGTCGACAGCAGGCGCGGAGCTGCGCGCGCCTCGCGGGGTTCGGCGGGCGGAGGCCTGGCTCCCGATCCCGACTGACCGCCCGACCAACCGGCGTCGGCGCCGACTAACCGGCGCCGGCGCCCGCGCCCGACCCTGCGGCGCCGGCCCGACGGGCTGCGGCGACCGGCAGCAGCGCTGCGGCGAGACAGAGAAGCACCAGCGAGGCGTAGGTCCAGGTGGTCGCGACGAACAGGCCTACGACCGCGAGTACCGCGGCGACCGCTATCAGAGCACCGCTGACCATGACCATGCCGCACCGACTCTCAGCTCAGCCACCGAAAAGACCACAGAACGCCTCCGACGCCCGGCCCGTGCGTACGGGGGCAGGACGTCGGAGGCACGCGGAGCAACGATCAGAATTCCTGCATACCGGCTGCGTCCCGCCGGCCCGGGTCGAGGTCCGGACGCCCGTTGTGGCCGTTGCTCTCGCGGGCGAGGGCAGGTGCACCCATCGGCGGAGCGGTCTGGAAGGCCTGTGCCCCGACGTGCTGGGGTGGCTGGCCGGGGCCGGCGTTCTGCGGACCTCCGACGTTCGCCGGAACCGGCGTCGGGTTCGACGCACCCGGGTTGAGGCCGGGCCGGGACGGACCGCCGGGGCCGACGGCCGGCTGGGTCGGCATGCCGTCGAGGTCGCGGAGCTGCATCTCCAGGTAGGCGCGCAGCCGGGTGCGGTACTCGCGCTCGAAGGCGCGCAGCTGCTCCACCTGGCTCTCCAGCCGGCGCTTGTCGTCCTCAAGCCCACCGAGCTGCTCGGCCACGTGGGCGCGTGCCTCGCCAATAATGCGGTCGGCGTCCGCCCGCGCCTCGCGGCGGGCACGCTCGGACTCCGCCCGCGCCTCCCGCAGGGCCTCGTCGGCGGTGCGCTGCGCGAGGACGAGCGTGCGGGCGACCCGCTGCTCGATGTCGGCCTCGGTCTGGCCGGGGGCGCCGGGGCCCGTCCGGGCCGGGCCCTGCCCGCCACCGCCGACGAGGGCCGGCATGACGGTGGTGGGGCCACCCGGGACGGGCGGAGCACCGACCGGGCCGCCTGGCGCGCCGGGGGGCGGCCCCTGCGGGCCGGGGGGGCCCACGGGCTGCGGGCGCTCACGGACGGCCTGTGCTGCCTGGGCCGCCTGGGCCTGCGCCTGGGACAGGTGCCGCCGGGACTCCTCCAGCTGGCGCCGGAGCTGCTGGTTCTCCTCGAGAAGATGCGCCGGGACGCCGGGACCACCGCCACCCGAGCGACGGGCTTCGTCGAGCTGCCTGCGCAGGTCGCTGCTCTCATCCAGCAGACGCGTCAGCTCGGCTTCGACCTCATCGAGGAAGGTGTCCACCTCGTCCTCGTTGTAGCCCGTACGGAACCGTGTCGGGCTGAAGACCTTGTTCTGAACGTCCTGCGGTGTCAGCGCCACGTCGCCTCCTCGTGCGGCATCGCCGCTCCCCGAAGAGAGGGCGGTCTGCGGGCAGTCTGCCGTGCCCGCTCTCGCGGTGTTGTGCACATGACCTCGTCACAGCCTCTGCGCATAGCCCTGCAGTATGAAGATCACTACGACGAGCAGCATGAAACCGAGGTCAAGAGCAACGCTACCTACCCGCAACGGCGGAAGGAAACGCCGGATGAAGCGCAGCGGAGGGTCAGTCGCCGTGTACACGATCTCGAAGAACAGAACCAGGGGGCCGCTCGGCCGGAAGGACCCGTTGAGGGTTCGGACCAGATCGATGACCGCCCGGGCGATCAGGAGCAACAGGTAGGCCGTCAGCACCCAAAAAATCAGTGTTCCTAGTGCGCTGATGGTGCTCTCTCCCGGGGTAGCGAGGGGAAGCCTCTGGGCGACCCTACCGGACGGTCACGCCCTGACTATGACTGGTTGTAGAACCCACCCTCACGGATGCGTCGCTTGTCCGTCTCGGTGACCTCGACGTTGTGCGGCGAGAGCAGGAAGACCTTGTTGGTCACCTTCTCGATGTCGCCCCGAAGGCCGAAGATCAGCCCTGCGGCGAAGTCGACCAGCCGCTTGGCGTCGACGTCGTCCATCTCGGTGAGGTTCATGATAACGGGGGTGCCGTCACGGAACTCCTCACCGATCTGACGCGCCTCATTGTAGCTGCGCGGCTGGAGCGTCGTGATCCGGTACGGCCGGGGCTCCTCGACGGGCGCGACCCGGCGCATCGGCGTGGGTGCGGACGGTCGCAGATGCTCCACCGGCGGACGTCGCGGCATGGCGACTGGCTCCTCACGTACGTCGAGCCGGCGGACCGACCGGTCTATCGGGACCGGGTCCAGCGTGGTCCGTCGATCGTCCCTGACGGCACCTCGGGCGGCGTCGTGCCCGTCATCGTCATAGTCGTCATCGAGGTAGTCCTCGTCCTCCTCGGCGAGCCCGAGGTAGACCATCGCCCTGCGACCGAGCCCCATGGGCGCGACTCTAAGGGACACCGTGCCGTTCACCGAACAAAGCGGTGCCGATCCGAAGGTGTGTCGCGCCTTCCGCGACCGCATCTTCAAGATCACCGGACATTCCAGCACTCACCATCGTCGCCGCTGGAAAGTCGGAACGCAACCGCTCGGATACTTCACGCAGCCGCGCGAAGGCGGGCCGGGGCGGCTCCCCGCGCGGCGCCACGGCCATCACGCCGGCCAGAACAAGCCCCTCCGCCCTGGCGACGAGCTCGGCGAGCGCCGGCACATCCGGCGGCAGCGCCCCGCCGCGCGCCGCACCGCCGGCGCCCGCGTCAGGCGCGTTCTCCCCGCCCGGAAGGGATTTCCGCACTCCAGGCCCGGGCCGCGCCCCGGGCGACGTCTCCTGGTCGAGATTGACCTGAATACAAACAGCAGTTATACAGCCACGCTCTGTGGCTGCCCGGGAAAGGGTCTCGACCAGTCGCGCTCTGTCCACGGACTGCACATAGTGCGCCCAGCCGGTCACGGCTCGGGCCTTGTTGCGTTGAAGCTGACCGACGTAATGCCAGACCGGCACATCGAGCACGCCGGGCGATCCGAGGGTGGCAGGACCGTCGGCACGTGACGGAAACCATGCCCCTGGCGTGCCGTCGGGGAGGCCCGGACGGCGGATCTGGTCGCCGGGCGCGGGCACACCGGCCCCGGCGAGGGCCGCATGGACCGCCGCGGCCTTGGGGCCGGCTTCCTGCTCCCGGTTCTCGGCGAAGTGCCGGACTCCAAGAGAGCACAGCGCGACCACATCCTCGAACGGCCAGGTCTTGCTGACCGCGATCAGCGTCAGCGCGTCCGGATCGCGTCCGGCGGCCCGCGCGGCAGTCACGAGCCTGTCCCGGACGACTGTCAGGCGGGAACGCAGCCCCTCCACCCGGCGCGCATCCAGGCCCGACACTCAGGCCAACCCGGGCACTCAGGCCAGCCAGGCGAGGCCGGCGAAACGCCCGGTCCGCCCGTCCCGGCGGTACGAGAAAAGATCGTCCGACTCCGCGCTGCACCGGTCGGAGACCGTCACCGCCCCGATGCCGGCCGCCGCAAGCTGGCCACGCAGACCAGCCCGCAGGTCAAGCGAGGGAGTACCGGCGCGGGTCGTCGCCGCGCTGCCCGGGACCACCCGCTCGACGTCGGAACGCATCAGCGCGGGCACCTCGTAGCAGTGCGCGCAGATCGCGGGCCCGAGGGTGACCCTGAGGGCGCCACGGTCCACGCCCAGCTCGTCGAAGGTCGCCAGCGTGGCCGCGAGGACACCCGAGGCCATCCCCTGGCGCCCGGCGTGGGCCACACCGACAGCGGTCGGTGACTCGAACATCACCGGCACACAGTCGGCCACCAGGACGGCGAGGGCCACCCCGGCCACGTCCGTCACCATCGCGTCGGCCTCCGGCGGCGGGCCAGCCTCGCGGACGAGGCTGACCTGCGCGCCGTGCACCTGCCGCATGAACTGGACCGGCCGACCGATGCGGGACTCGAGCAGCCGCCGGTTCTCGGCGACGGCGGCCGGCTCGTCACCGACGTGGTCACCCAGGTTCAGCCCTGTGTAGGGCGGTCCGCTCGTTCCACCACCACGCGAGGTCACCAGAACGGGCACAGCCGGCTACTTCAGGAAGTCCGGGACGTCCAGCTCGTCATCGTCGGCCACGGGACGCACCGGACGGCGTGGCGGGTAGGTCGGGCGCGGGCCCGGCCGGGCCGCCTCGGCCCGCTGGGCCGCGGCGACAGCAGCCGGCCCGGGCTCCTGCCCGCCGGCACCGCCCACACCCGCCGCACCGCCACCGCTCGGCGGAGCACCGTGAGCGAAGCCGGGCCGGGGCGGCATGCCCGACGCCGTGGCCGGCGCGGCGACGCCCGGCTGGCCCGCGGGAGCGCCGGCCGCGGCCGGCGGCCGGGCGAACCCCGCGTCGGCACCCGGACCGGAGTACTCCCGGCGCGGCGGCCCGCCAGCGGACCGCTGGTCGCCAGCACCACCCGGCTGACCGCCGCCCCCGGCCGGAACCGCGGGGCGACCGTCCGGCAGCGGTTCGGGGACGTAGTGGCCGGCGGACCCGCCGGACGGCGGCTGGTAGGTCGAGTGGGACGGCGCCGGCCGCGCAGCCACGGGCATGCCCGGAATGGGCGGCAGCACAGTGGTGCTCGGCGCTGGCGCCGAGGTCTGCGGAGGCTGGCCCGAACCCTGACCCGGCCCCTGACCCGGCCCCGGAGCACCCGGAGCACCCGGCTGCGGCGGCCCCGTCGGCGCTGTGCCCCCGGGGCCTGGTGGGCGCCGCTGGTTGGCGAGAGTTCGGGTACGCCGGTCCTGGACGGTGTCGAAGCCGGCGGCGATCACCGTGACCCGGACCTCGTCACCCAGCGCGTCGTCGATCACCGCACCGAAGATGATGTTCGCCTCGGGATGCGCAGCGTCGGCGACCAGCTCCGCCGCGGCGTTGATCTCGAACAGGCCCAGGTCGGACCCGCCGGAGATGTTCAGCAGGACGCCCTGTGCGCCGTCCATGCTGGCCTCGAGCAGGGGTGAGGCAATGGCCTGCTCGGCGGCGACGGTCGCCCGGTCGTCGCCGCGGGCCCGCCCGATACCCATGAGGGCGCTGCCCGCGTGGGACATGACGGTCTTGACGTCGGCGAAGTCGAGGTTGATCAGACCGGGAGTGGTGATCAGGTCGGTGATGCCCTGGACACCGGAGAGCAGCACCTGGTCGGCACTGCGGAAGGCGTCCAGGACGCTGATGTCGCGATCGGTCATCGCGAGCAGGCGGTCGTTCGGGATAACGATGAGGGTGTCGACCTCGTTGCGCAGAGTGTCGATACCCGTATCGGCCTGGGTGGCGCGGCGGCGGCCTTCGAAGGTGAACGGACGGGTCACGACGCCGATCGTCAGCGCGCCGAGCGACCGCGCCACGTTGGCGACCACGGGTGCGCCTCCGGTACCGGTGCCACCGCCCTCGCCAGCCGTGACGAAGACCATGTCGGCCCCCTTGAGGACCTCCTCGATCTCCTCGCGGTGGTCCTCTGCGGCCTGCCGACCCACTTCGGGGTCGGCGCCGGCGCCGAGGCCCCGGGTGAGTTCACGGCCGACGTCGAGCTTGACGTCGGCATCGCTCATCAACAGCGCCTGGGCGTCAGTGTTGATGGCGATGAACTCGACACCCTTGAGCCCGACTTCGATCATCCGGTTGACGGCGTTCACGCCGCCTCCGCCTATCCCGACGACCTTGATGACCGCGAGATAGTTCTGGGGGGCTGCCATGCGGTGTCGGTCCTCCAGCGGCGTCGGGTGGGCAGGCAGGGGGCTCCCCGGCTCCGAGCCCGCGGCCTCTGAAGGCCGATGGAGCGGGGAAGCAGCCGAGCAGCCTCAACCTTCACCGTCAGCTAGACGGTTACAGTTATGTCAACTTCCGACTGTGGATCGGACAGTAGGCACGGCTTCGGCAGTGGTCAAGGACGCTGTCGGCGCGTCACACCAATGGGATTCACGTCCCCTTCGTCACACCGGTCCCAGCTCGCCCGGGCGCCTTCGCGCAGGCCCGGCCGGGTGGTGTGTACTGCGTGGCGTGACCGGTCAGAACTCCGCGGACCCGCCCGCCGCGACGACCCCGCGGCCAGCCCCCGCCGGCCCCTCGACCGAACCCCCCGTGGTCCGCTCCGCGGAGCCGTCCGCCGGCCCCGTTCCCAGCCAGGGCTCCGGCCCGGGCAGGGCCCCTGGTGCGAGCCCGGACCCCGCCGCCCACGGTGCCGGCAGGCACGGGAGGCGCGTGCACTTCCTCGGCATCGGCGGCTCGGGCCTGTCGCCACTCGCCCGGATTCACCTGGCTGGCGGCGGTCTGGCCTCCGGCAGCGACCAGGAGGACTCGCCACGGATCGCCGCGCTGCGGGCGCTGGGCGTACCGGTCCGCGTCGGCCCGGCCGCCGGCCCGGCGGCGCTCGCCGCGGAGCTGAGCGGAGCCGAGGTGGTCGTGGCCTCGAGCGCCCTGCGTGACGACCACCCCGAGGTCGTAGCCGCCCGTGAGCTGGGCATCCCCGTGCGGCGCCGCGCCGACTGGCTGCCGGAGCTGACCGCCGCCTACCGGCTGGTCGCGGTCGCCGGCTCGCACGGCAAGACCACGACGGCCGCCATGCTCACTCTGGTACTGCGGGCCGGCGGGTTGGACCCGACCGCCGTGATCGGGGCCGAGGTGGCCCAACTGGGCGGCAGCGCCGTCACCGGGACGAGTGACGTGTTCGTCCTGGAGGCCGACGAGTACGGCGGCGCGTTCGCCGGGCTGGACCCCGAGCTCGCCATCATCACCAACGTCGAGTGGGAGCATCCCGACCTCTTCCCTGACGAGGCCTCCGTCCAGGCCGTGTTCACCGACTTCGCGGCGCGGGTCCGCCCGGGCGGCCGGCTCGTCGTCTGCGGCGACCACCCGGGTGTCGTCGCCGTGCTCGACCGGCTCGACCGGCGTGCCGGTCCGGGCGGCGCGACCAGTCCGGCCGGCGCGGCGGGCCAAGCCCGGGTGGTGGACTACGGCTTCGAGGCCGGGCGGACCTGGCGGGCGGTGGACTACACCCCCCGTCCGGGCGGGGGATCGGTGTCGACCGTGCTGCGTGCCGGCGCCCCGGTGGGGCAGCTCTCGCTGGCGCTGCCCGGCCCGCACGTCGCCCTCAACGCCCTCGCCGCCCTCGCCACCGCCGTGGAGCTCGGCGTGCCGCCCGGCCGGGCCCTGGAGGCCCTGGCAACGTACACGGGTGCCGCGCGGCGGTTCGACACCATCGGGCGGGCGGTCACGCCGGCCGGCACCCCGGTCGAGATCGTCGACGACTACGCCCACCACCCGACGGAGATCCGCGCCACCCTGCGGGCGGCCCGCGACCGGGCGGCCGGGCGGCCTGTCTGGGCGGTGGCTCAGCCGCACACGTTCAGCCGCCTGGCGGCGCTGCTGGACGACTTCGCGACGTCCTTCGGCGACGCCGACCGCGTCTACGTGACCGACATCTACGCGGCGCGTGAGACCGACGACCTCGGCCTGCACGCGGCCGACCTGACGGCGAGGATCAGCGAGCCGGCGGACACCGGCTACGTGCCGTGGCCGGACCTGCCCGCCCGGCTGCTCGCGGACCTGGACGCCGCGGCGGGCGACGCGCCCGGAGGTGTCCTGCTCCTCACCCTCGGGGCGGGCACGGTCACCACGGTGGGTCCCGGCCTGCTCGACCGGCTCGCGCAGCCCGCCGGAGCCGCCCATTCGGTAGGCAGCGGGACAGAGTCCCAGGACGCGACCGGCCTGCCGGCCTGACCCTGCCGAGCACCTCCCCGCGTCAATGGTTGACTGCGCCGCGTGACGTTCACAGGTGAGCGGGCGTGTGCCAGTCCTCCCGGCAGCCCGACGGCGAAGGTGAGGACCCGACGATGACCGAGACGCGTGACGCGCAGAGCCGCGGATTCGACTTCCGGGTGGTCAACCAGGCGGTGATCACCGAGTACCGGGCCACCGGTGGGAAGCTGGAGAAGACCCTGGCCGGTTCGCGGCTCCTCCTGCTGACCACTGTCGGCGAGCGCACCGGCCGCGGGCACACCACTCCGCTGGGCTATGTCGTGGACGAGCCGGCGAGCCTCAACGAACCGGCGAGCGTGGACGAACCGGAAGCCGTGGACGAACCAGAAGCGGTCGACGAACCGGTAGCCGGGCGTCGTCTCGTCGTCTACGCCTCGAACATGGCGGCCGCGGAGCACCCGCAGTGGTACCGCAACCTGCTGGCGCAGCCGAAGGTCACGGTCGAGCTCGAGGCCGACCGGTTCGACGCCGAGGCCGCCACCGCCACCGGGCCGGAACGCGACCGTCTCTACGCGGCGCTGGTCGAAGGCATGCCGGGGCTGCGCACCCACCGGGACCAGGCGACCCGGGAGATCCCCGTCGTCGTCCTGACCCGGCTCCCCTGAGCAGGGTTGGCCGCGGCTGCGCCGGGATCATCCGCCACCGCCACGCGCCGGACGGCACCGGCTGGACCGGCTGGCCGGTCTAGCCGGTGCCGCTCGCCAGCAGACGCAGCAGCTCGGGGCCGATCTGCGTCACGTCGCCCGCGCCGAGGGTGAGGACGAGGTCGCCCGGGGCGGCCCGGTCAAGCAGGACGCCGGGAACCGTCGACCACGACGGTTCGTAGACGACCTCGGCCGTCCCGCCCCGGGCGGCCGCCGCGACCCGGGCACCGCCCGCGCCAGGTTCGGGCCGCTGGGCACCGCCGTAGACGTCCATCACCACCACCACGTCGGCGGGCCGCAGCGCGGCACCGAAGTCCTCCGCGAGCAGCGCCGTGCGGCTGTAGAGGTGCGGCTGGAAGGCGACCACGACCCGGCCGCCGCCGGCCAGCGCCCGCGCGGTGGCGATCGCGGCGGAAACCCGGTCGGGGTGGTTGGCGTAGTCGTCGACGACCCGCACCCCGCGGGCCGATCCCAGTGGCTCGAACCGGCGCCGGACCCCGGCGAACGAGGCCAGTCCGGTCAGCAGGCCCTCCGGCCGGGCGCCGAGCGCGAGCCCGGCCGCGAGCGCCGCCGCGCCGTCGAGGAGATGGTGGCGGCCGGGGACCTTCAGCACCATCCGGCCGAGCGGGACGCCGTGCGCCACGACCTCGGCGCTGGTCCGGGCGGGCGAGATCTCCACGGCGGAGAGCCGGACGTCCGCCGACGGGCCGAAGCCATAGCCGATCAGCCAGGACGTCGGCCCAGCCGCACCGCCTCCAGGCGCGCTGACCGCGGCGGCGTCGCGGGCCACGGCGGCGTCGCGGGCCACGGCGGCGTCGCGGGCGGCCGCGGTGGCGAGGGCCCAGCCGGCCTCGTCGTCCACACAGGCGACCAGGAATCCGGCGGGCTCGATCCGGTGCAGGAAGGTCGCGAAGGACGCCCGCAGGGCGGGCACCGTCCGGTAGTAGTCGAGGTGTTCGGGGGCCACCCCGGTCAGCACCGCGCCGTGCGGCTGGAGCTGCCAGAAGGCCGCGCCCTCCTCCTCGGCCTCCACCACCATCAGGTCGGAGCTGCCCGCGTGGGTGTGTGATCCGGCCTCGCCCGGATCCCCGCCGACCGCGAAGGTGAGGTCCTCCCCGCCGGCCTGCAGCGCGGCGGTCAGCATCATCGCCACCGTCGTCTTGCCGTGGGAGCCGGCGACCGCCACCCCGCGGTGCCCCTGCATGAGCCCCGCCAGCGCCGCGGACCGGGTCAGGATCCGAAGGTCGCGCCGCCGCGCCTCGGCGAGCTGGGGGTCGTCGAGGCGCACCGCGGGTGCGACGACGACGAGTTCCACGCCGTCGAACCGGGCCGGGTCGACGGCGGCCGGATCGCGGCCGACGGTGATGGGGATCCCCAGCGCTCGCAACGTCGCCAGCTGGCGGGACTCGACCGCGTCACTGCCGGACACCACCGCCCCCCGGGCGACCAGCAGCCGGGCGAGGCCGCTCATGGCCACCCCGCCGATGCCGACGAGATGTACCCGCCGCCAGCCGTCGGGGAGATCTCGCGCCACCACGCCGCGAGCCCTCAGCCTGCCGCGTGCCGCGGTCCGGCGTGCCGGCGGCCCGCCTCCGCCTGCCTGATCATGGCGACGATCGCGCGGGCGGCGTCCGGGTGCCCGGTGCCCGCGCAGGCGGCGGACATCTTCGCCAGCCGTTCGGGTGCGGTGAGCACCGGGAGCAGGTTGGCGGTCAGCCACCCGGGGCTGAGCTCGGCGTCCTCGACCAGCAGGCCGCCGCCCGCCTCGACCGTCGGCAGCGCGTTGCGGCGCTGCTCCCCGTTGCCGTGCGGCAGCGGGACGTACACGGCCGGCAGCCCGACCGCCGCCAGCTCGGCGCAGGTCATCGCGCCGGAGCGGCACAGACTCATGTCGGCGGCGGCGTAGGCGGACGGGATGTGGTCCAGGTAGGGCACCACCCGGTACGGCGCCGGCAGGCCCGGTGGCAGCGCGGCGACGACCTCGTCGTAGTTCTTCGGCCCCGCCGCGTGCAGGACCTGGATCCCGGCCCCGGTCAGCTCCCGCGCCGCCCCGGTGAGCACGGTGTTGAGCGAGCGGGCGCCCTGCGAGCCGCCGAACACCAGCAGCGTCGCCCGGTACGGGTCCAGGCCGTACCGGGCCCGCGCCGCACGGGCCGCCGGGGCCGAACGGTCCAGGGTGAGGATCTCCGCACGCAGCGGGATGCCGGTCAGCCGGCCGCCCCGCAGCGGGGTGGCCGGGTAGGAGGTGGCAACGAACGGCGTGAGCCGCGCGCCGAGCCGGTTCGCGAGCCCCGGCAGCGGGTTCGCCTCGTGCACCACGATCGGCAGCCGCAGCCGGCGGGCCGCCAGGTAGGCGGGCACCGAGACATAGCCGCCGAAGCCGACGACGACGTCGGCGCGGACGTCCCGCGCCGCCGCGCGCGCCGCCGACACCGCGGCGAGCAGCCGGTTCGGCACCGTCAGCAGGGCCGGGGTCGGGCGCCTGGGCATCGGCACCTTCGGCACGGTCGCCAGCTCGTACCCGCGGGCGGGGACGAGCTTCGCCTCCAGGCCCGTCTCGGTGCCGAGCAGGGTCACCCGGATGCGGGGCTCGTCCGCACGCAGCGCGTCAGCCACCGCGAGGGCTGGTTCCACGTGGCCGGCAGTTCCGCCGCCGGCGAGCAGCACACTTCGCAACATCGGCTCTGACGATTCCACATCGGGACCGCCCACACGCAACATGGTCGCCCGAGAGCGTCGGCGCGCCGAGGCAGGCGTCAGTTAGCGTCGAGCGCGACACCTCCGGCACCGGTCGCCGCGGCCCCCTCGCCCGGCGCGGCGGTCGCGCCGCGCGCGGCGGGTTCGGCCCGGCGGCGGCGCAGCCAGCGGCCCGTCCGGCCGGCGCGACGGGCCTCGGCGCGGGCGGCCAGATAGCTGGCGGCGTCCGGCTCGCAGCGCGCGAAGGCCAGCAGCATGCCGAGCGCGCCCATGGTCGGCAGCAGCGCCGAGCCACCGAACGACACGAGCGGCAGCGTGACCCCGGTGATCGGCAGCAGGCCGACGACGGCGCCCATGTTCACCACGGCCTGCGCGATGAGCCAGGCGGTCACCCCCGCTGCGGCGAGCCGGATGAACAGGTCGTCCGTGCGGTGCGCGATGCGCAGGCCGGCGTAGCCCATCACCCCGAACAGGCCCACCGTCACCAGGCTGCCCAGCAGGCCCAGTTCCTCCCCGATGATCGCGAGGATGAAGTCCGTGTGCACGGCGGGCAGCAGGTCCGGCCACTTCTCCTTGGACGCGCCCAGCCCCTCACCCCACCAGCCGCCCGAGGACAGCGCGTAGATGCCCTGGACCGCCTGATACCCGCTCTTGTCCGGGTCGGCGAACGGATCCCGGAACGACATCAGCCGTTCCAGCCGGTAGGGCGCGCTGACCGCGAGGATGGTGGCGCAGAGGACCATGCCGCCGAGCAGGCTGGCGTAGATCCGCAGCGGGGTGCCGATCACCCACAGCACCGCCAGCGGCACCACCGTCACGCAGATGGCCCCGCCCAGGTCGGGCTCGAGCATGAGCAGCAGGTCTACGAACAGGAAGCCGGGCACCACCGGGACGACCAGGTGCTTCCAGTCCACCAGCAGCCGGCGCTTGCGGACCAGCACGTCGGAGCACCACAGCAGCAGCGAGATCTTGGCGAACTCGCTCGGCTGCAGCGTGTACGGGCCGATCGGGATCCACTGCCGGGCGCCGTTCTCGACGTGCCCGATGCCGGGGACGAGTACCGCCAGCAGCAGCACCAGCGTGATGCCGAGCAACGGGTACGCCGCCGCCCGGAAGACCCGCACCGGCAGCCGGCTTGCGATCATCAGCAGCGGGATGCCGATCGCCGCCCAGGTCGCCTGGCGCAGAAAGAGCGTGTAGGACGAGCCGAAGTCCTGGAACGACCGCACGCTGGACGCCGACAGCACCATGACCAGGCCGAGGAGCAGCAGCAGGCCGGCCGAGGAGAGCAGCAGGTAGTACGAGGCCATCGGGCGGTCGAGGATCGGGGTCCGGGGATCGCTGGCCCAGGCCTGGTCGGCACCGGCCGCCCCGGCCGGGCCGGTGGCGGCAGCCGGGCGGGCCGCGGCAGCCGCGCCGGCGGCGGTAGGTCCGGCGGCGTCATCCGCACCTGCCGCCTTGCCGCCCGCTCCGGCGACGCGCGAGGCAGTGGTAGTGCCCGCGGCCGGTGGGAGGGAGGTGACCGCGGTGGCGGCCGGGCTGCCCGTGCCCTTGGTTCCGCTGGTGACCCTGTGTGGTCCGGTGGTCCGCGCGCCGGTCATCGGGATCTCGCCGTGGATACCCCGGCCGTCAGGCCGGGGAGGAAACGGCGCCCCACGCGGGAACGCATACGGGGATTCCCTTTCGGTAGAGTCAGAACGTGTCCCGCTACCGGCTCGATCCGGCACCCGGACAGGTTGCCGGGCTCGCCGAGCACTGCGGGCATGCCCGTTTCGTGTGGAATTTGGCTGTTGAACAGCAGTCGTGGTGGACGCCTTACCGGGGAAAGGCGCCGAACCATCTGAAACGGTGCCGGCAGTTGACGGTCGCGCGGGCGGAGTTCGACTGGCTTCGGGCCGGATCGCAGATGGTTCAGCAGCAGGCGCTGCGGGATTTCGACCAGACCATGCGGAACTTCTTCCGTGGTTCGCACAGACGCCCGGTCTACCGGAAACGCGGCCAGTCCGAGGGCTTCCAGGTCGTCGGTAGACACGCCCGGGTCGAGAAGCTGAACCGGAAGTGGTCCCGGTGCTGGGTCCCGAAGGTCGGCTGGGTGAAGTTCCGTGTGTCGCGGACCGTTCCGGGCTTCAGGTCCTACCGGATCGCCCGTGACCGGGCGGGTCGCTGGCATGTCGCGTTCGCCGGCGCCCCCGCACCCGGTGACGGACCCGGCACGGGAGAGGTCGTCGGGGTCGACCGTGGCGTGAAGGTCTCCGCCGCGTTGTCGACCGGCCAGTTGCTGAGGTGCCCGGGGCTGCGGCCGAAGGAGACCGAACGGCTCCGCCGGCTGGCACGGCGGCTGTCCAGGGCCAGCCGGGGCAGCACCCGGCGCGCTCGGCTGCGTGGTCAGGTCGCCCGGGTGAAGGCCCGACAGGCCGACCGGCGCAAGGACTGGGTCGAGAAGACCAGTACTGACCTCGCTCGCCAGTTTGACCTGATCCGGGCGGAGGACCTGAACATTCTGGGCATGACGCGGTCGGCGCGGGGCACGGTCGCCGAGCCGGGCCGCAATGTGGCGCAGAAAGCCGGGTTGAACCGGTCGATTCTCGCTGCCGGCTGGGGTCTGCTCGTCCAACGCCTCGAACACAAGGCGCCGGGCCGGGTGGAGAAGGTCCCGGCCGCCTATACGAGTCAGCGTTGCTCGGTCTGCGGGCACACAGCATCCGGGAACCGTGAGAGCCAAGCGGTATTCCGGTGCGTGGCCTGCGGGCACACGGCCAACGCGGACATCAACGCAGCCTGCGACATCGCCGCAGGACGTGCGGTGAACGCGCGGGGAGGCACGGCACTGGCCCTGCCCGTGAACCGCGAACCTCAACACCACGCACCTCCCCTGGTGGGTGCGTAGGAGTTGGAATCCCCCTCGTTCACTCACGAGGGGGAGGACGTCAAGCGCTCTCTCACGCTCCCCCATCCCTATCCCCACCCCATCCCCCGGCGCGTCGCCGGGACGGTCCCGCCTGCCGGTCAGCCTCCCCGCACCCGCACGGCCGCGGCGAACAGGTCACCGCGCTCCGCGTAGTCACGGAACATGTCCATCGAGGCAGCCGCCGGTGCGAGCAGCACCGTGTCGCCCGGTGCCGCGAGCTTGGTGGCGGCCTCCACCGCATCGTCCATGCTGCCGGCGCGTTCTACGGGGACATCGGGGGCGTGTCGGGCGAGAGCGGCCGCGATCTCATCAGCGCACCGGCCCATCAGCACCACCGCACGCAGGCCACTGCGGGCCCTGACCACCAGATCGTCGAATTCCAGGCCCTTGTTCAGGCCACCGGCGACCCACACCACCGACGGGTACGCGCACAGCGACGCCGCGGCCGCGTGCGGGTTGGTGGCTTTGCTGTCGTCGACGTAGCGGACGCCGGCGATGCGGCCGACCGTGACGTTGCGGTGCGCGCCGGGCCGGAACATCGCCAGCGCGGCGCCGATGGCCGCGGGATCCACCCCGTCGGCGCGGGCCAGCGCGGCGGCGGCCAGCGCGTTGGAGATGTTGTGCGGCCCCAGGTCGGCGCCGACTGCCGGCGCCGGGCCGGCGGCGAACCCGGACGTCCCGGCCCGCCCGCCCAGACCGGGCCCTGGTGAGCCGCCTGCGCCTCCCGAGCCTCCCGCGGCCCGCGGTCCGGAGTTCCGCCCCGGGGAGTGGCCGGCCGCGCCGAGATCGGCGACCGCGATGAGGCGTCCGCCGGAGAAGGCCCGGTCGACGAGGTAGCCGCCGACGACGGTCAGGTCGGGGCGGGGGTCGCCGTCGGGATCCAGGCCGAAGGTCACCTGCCGGCCGGGTGCCCGTGCCAGCAGCGCCAGGCTGGCGGGGTCGTCGGCGTTGCCGACCGCCACGGTCTGCGGGGCCGCCCAGATCCGGGCCTTGGCCTCCGCGTAGGGCTCGGCGCCACCGTGCCAGTCGAGATGGTCGGGGGCGACGTTGAGGATCGCCGCGGCGTGCGGCGCGACCGTCGACGTGTAGTGGAGCTGGAAGCTGGACAGCTCGACGGCGAGCACGTCGTAGGGCGGGCGGGCCCCGACCGCCGTCACGATCGGCGTGCCGATGTTGCCGGCGGTGGTGGCACGCCGGCCACCGGACAGGAGCATCGCACCGAGCATCTCGGTGGTGGTGGTCTTGCCGTTGGTGCCGGTGATCGCGAGCCACCGGGACAGCCCGCGCCAGTGCCAGGCGAGTTCCACCTCCCCCCACACCGGCACGCCGGCGGCCCCGGCTGCCCGCAGCAGCGGCGTGGTGGGCGGCACCCCCGGCGAGGTCACGACCAGCGAGGCTGATCCGGCCTCGGCGGGGAGGCCGCCGAGGCGCACCTCGATCCCGCTCCGCCGCAGCCACTCGGCGGCGGCGCGCTGGACGGGGCCGTCGGCCGCGTCGACCACGAGCACCCGGGCGCCGCGGGCCGCCAGGGCGTCCGCTGCCGCGGCGCCCGACGTCCCGGCCCCGACCACCAGGACGTCCGTCCCGGACAGCGCGGACGGCTCGGCCGGGTCGTGCCGGGCCTCGGACGTGATCATCGTCAACCGCCCCCATGGGAGAGATACTCGGCGTAGAACAGGCCCAGCCCGAACGCGACGGCCAGGCCGGAGACGATCCAGAACCTGATGATCACCGTCGTCTCGGGCCATTCGGCGAGTTCGAAGTGATGGTGGATGGGCGCCATGTTGAACACCCGCCGTCTGGTCGCCTTGAAGAACGCCACCTGGATCATCACCGACAGGGTCTCGATCACGAACAGGCCACCGAGCACGAACAGCAGCAGCTCGGTGCGGCTGACGATGGCGATGCTGGCGAAGGCCCCGCCGAGCGCGAGGGAGCCGGTGTCACCCATGAAGATCTTCGCCGGGCTGGCGTTCCACCACAGGAAGCCGAAACAGGCCCCCATCGCGGCCGCGGAGACCAGCGCGACGTCGAGCGGGTCGCGGACGTAGTAGCAGCCCTCGGTCAGGGCCCCGGCCTCGCAGACGTTGCCGAACTGCCAGAACGAGATCACGACGTAGGCACCGAACACCATCGCCGAGGTCCCGGCCGCCAGCCCGTCCAGACCGTCGGTCAGGTTCACCGCGTTCGAGGTCGCGGCGATGATGATCCAGGCCAGCAGCGGGAAGCCGATCAGCCCGATCGAGAACCCGGTGTCGCGCACCACCGAGATGAACGTCGAGCCGGGCAGCAGCCCTGCGTCGTTCTTGAACCGCACGGCCAGCAGGCCGAAGGCCAGCGCGACGGCGGCCTGGCCGGCGAACTTCGTCCGCGCGGTCAGCCCGAGGCTGCGCTGTTTACGGATCTTGATGTAGTCGTCCAGGAAGCCCACCAGGCCCAGGCCGGTCATCACCATCAGCACCAGCAGCCCGGAGGCGGTGAACCCGATCCCGGTCACCAGGTGCGAGACGAAGTAGCCGGCCAGCGTGGCGAGGATGATGACGGTGCCGCCCATCGTGGGCGTCCCGCGCTTGGTCAGGTGGCTCGACGGGCCGTCCTCGCGGATCTCCTGCCCGTAGCCCTGCCGCCGGAAGAAACGGATCACCGACGGAGTGCCCAGCAGGGAGATGACCAGCGCGACCAGTGCGGCGAAGAGAACGCCTCTCACCCGAGCGTCACCCGCGCGTGCCAGGTTCGCCGGAGTGTCCCACCGTGTTCCACGTGTACTAGGTCCCCTCGATCGCGGCGCCCGGGACGCCGTCCCGCCGACCCTCACGGCCGGCACCACCCGCGGCGAGACCCGCGGCCACCCTTTCGAGCCCGAACGACCGGCTCGCCTTCACCAGAACGACATCACCGCTGCGGACCCGCCCGGCCAGATGGGCCACCGCCTCCTCCACGCCGGGCACCCAGGCCGACTCCCCCTGCCAGCCGGCTGTTCCGTCAGCGGCATCGTGCACCCCCCGCGCCCCGGGCCCGACCGCGACCAGCCGCGGCACACCGAGCTCGGCGACGAGGCTCCCGAGGGCGCGGTGCGCCTCGTCCGCCGCGGCACCCAGCTCGCCCATCGGGCCCAGCACCGCCCACGCGCGGCCCCCGCCGCGAATGTCGAGGAGGGCGGTCAGCGCCGCCCGCATCGACTCCGGGTTCGCGTTGTAGGCGTCGTTCAGCACGACCACACCGTCCGGCGTGGTCGTCACCTCCATCCGCCACCGGCTGCGCGGGCGGGCCCGTTCCAGGGCCGCCGCCGCGTCCGCCGGCGCGAGGCCGAGGCCGATCGCCACCGCCGCGGCGGCCAGCGCGTTCGAGACCTGGTGCGCACCGACCAGGCCCAGCCGCACGCGGTGGCGCTCGCCACCGGCGAGCAGGTCGAACGCGGCCCGCCCGGTTCCGTCCACCTCGGTCCGGCCGGCGCGGACGTCCGCCCCGGCACTGGTCCCGAACGTGACCACCGCGGCGCGGGCCCGGGCCGCCATCGGTGCGACGAGCGGATCGTCCGCGTTGAGCACGACCAGGGTGCCGGCCGCCTCGGCCAGCTCCCCCTTCGCCACCGCGATGCCGCGCCGGCCGTCGGCGTACTCGCCGACATGCGCCGACCCGACATTGAGCACCAGCCCGACATGCGGACGGGCCAGCGCGCACAGCGCGGCGATGTGCCCGAGGCCGCGGGCGCCCATCTCCAGCACCACGAAGCGGGTGTCGGCCTCGGTGCGCAGCATGGTCAGCGGCAGGCCGATCTCGTTGTTGAACGAGCCCTCGGCCGCGACCGTCGGGCCGAGGTTGGCCAGCAGGTCGGCCAGCAGGTCCTTGGTGGTCGTCTTGCCCGCCGAGCCGGTCACGCCGACGACGGTGGCCGGCGCGAGGTCACGCACCCGGGACGCCAGCGCCGCCAGCGCCGCCGCCGGGTCGGCGACGACGACCGCGGGCACGCCCGTCTCCCGGCCGGCCAGCACCGCCGCGGCGCCCGCTTCCCGCGCGGCGGCGGCGAAGTCGTGCCCGTCGACCCGCTCACCGGGCAGGGCGACGAACAGGGCGCCCGGCACGACGTGGCGGGAGTCGATCACCACGCGGGTGACCGGGGCCGCCGGGTCCGCGCCGCCGGCGAGCCGGCCGGCGGTCGCCGCGGCGACGTCCGCCAGGCTCAGTGTGATCATCGGTCGGCCGCCGACCGAAGCGCCGCGGCCAGCACCTCGCGGTCGTCGAACGGGGTCACCACGCCGGCGACGTCCTGCCCGCTCTCGTGGCCCTTGCCGGCGACCACGACGGCGTCGGCCGGCCCGGCCTCGGCGACGGCCAGCGCGATCGCCGCCGCCCGGTCGGGCTCCACGACGAACCGACCGGGCCCGCCGCCGGCACCGGCGGGCACGCCGCGGGCGCCGGTGACGATCTGGTCGAGGATCAGCGCCGGGTCCTCGGACCGCGGGTTGTCGTTGGTGAAGACCGACAGGTCCGCGAGCCGGGCGGCGGCGGCGCCCATCAGCGGCCGCTTGGCGCGGTCACGGTCTCCGCCGCAGCCGAGGACGACGATGACCCGCCCGGTCACCAGCGGCCGCACCGCGGCCAGCAGGGTGGCGACCGCGTCGGGGGTGTGCGCGTAGTCGACGAGGGCGAGGAACGGCTGGCCGCCGTCCACCCGCTCCATCCGGCCGGGGACACCGGTCAGCGCCGAGATCCCCTCGGCGGCGGCTTCCAGCGGGACACCGGTGGCGCTCAGCAGCGCCAGCGCGGTCAGCGCGTTCGCCGCGTTGAACCGGCCGGGCAGGGCCACCGAGACGTCCGCCTTCGCGCCGTCCGGGCCGAGCGCGCGGAACACCGTGCCGGCCGGCCCGGCGACGACGTCCTCGGGCCACCAGTCGGCCTGGTTGCCGGCGACCGAACAGGTCTGCGCGTCGGGGCGCAGGCCGGCCAGCCGGCGCCCCCACTCGTCGTCGACACAGATCACCGCGGCCGCGCTGCGGTCCCGGTCGAACAGCGCCGCCTTCGCGGCGAAGTAGTCCTCCATCGTCGGATGGAAGTCGAGATGGTCCTGGCTGAGGTTCGTGAACGCCGCGCCGGCGAAGCGCAGCGCGTCGACCCGGTGCTGGGCCAGGGCGTGGCTGGAGACCTCCATCGCCGCCGCGGTCACCCCGCGCTCGACCATCGTCGCGAGCAGGGCCTGCAGGTCCGGCGACTCGGGGGTGGTGCGCACCGCCGGAACCGCCGCCCCGGCGATGCGGGTCTGCACCGTGCCGAGCAGGCCGGTGGTGTGGCCGGCGGCGCGCAGGCCCGCCTCCAGCAGGAAGGCGGTGGTGGTCTTGCCGTTCGTGCCGGTGACCCCGAGGAGCGTGAGGGTGTCCGAGGGCCGGCCGTAGATCCAGGCGGCGACCGGCGCCAGGTCACGGCGCGGGTCGTCGGTGGTGAGCACCGGCACGCCGAGGCCGCGGCCCGCCAGCCGGGCCGCGCCCGCCGGGTCGGTCAGCACGGCGACGGCGCCGGCCGCGACGGCGGCCTGGGCGAAGTCCGCGCCGTGCGCGTGCGCGCCGGGCAGGGCCGCGTACAGGTCACCGGGCAGCACCGCGCGGGAGTCGTGGGTGACGCCGCTGAACAGGACGGACAGGCTCGCCAGGGCGGCCGGGCCCGACGGGCTGGGGATGCTGGACGGGCCGGGCAGGCCGGCCGCGACAGCGACTGGGCTGGGGCGCAGGACACCAGGCAGCTCGCTGAGCGACCGCGGCGAGAGGGCTGCCGGACGTAGTGCCGGGGTGGTCACGGAGACGACCTTAGTGGGAGGCGGCTCGGGGGATCCGCACGGGCGTCGCCGACGCCGCCGGCCCCCCGGGACGATCCGGCCGTCTCCGGACAGCCTGCCCCGAACCGGGCGGTGCGCCTCGCGGCCCGCGGGGCACTCAGCGGTCCAGGTCGAGGACCAGTGAATCCGGCCGCGTCCCCGGCGGCGGCACACCCAGGGTGGTGAGGGCGAACTTCATCACCTCGGCGAAGACCGGCGCGGCGACCTGCCCGCCGTAGTAGCCCGTACGCGGGTTGTCGAGGACGACCTCGACCACGACCTGCGGGTCGTCCGCCGGCGCGAACCCGACGAAGGACGACACGTACCCGTCGTAGCGCTCGCTGACCGGGTCGTACCGCGTGGCGGTGCCGGTCTTGCCGGCCACCCGGTACCCGGCGACCTCGGCGAGCGGGGCGGTGCCGTCCTCGGTCGCGACCTCCTCGAGCATGCGGGTCAGCGTGGCCGCCGTCTCCGGCGACACCACCCGCCGCTCGGGCTCGTGTGCCGTCTCCTGGACCTCCCCGTCCGGGGTGATGACGGCGTCCACCAGGCGGGGGGCGACACGCATGCCGCCATTGGCCACCGTGGCGTACACCGAGGCCATCTGCAGGGCGGTGGCGGACATCCCCTGGCCGTAGGCGATGGTCGCCGCCTGGCTCTCGGACCACTGCGAGGCCGAGGTCAGCGCGCCCGCCGTCTCGCCCGGGAAGTCGAGCTCGGTGACCGCACCGAGCCCGAACGCCCGCATCATCTCCTCCAGGCGCTGGTTCCCGACCTTCTCCGCGATGAGCACCGTGCCGATGTTGCTGGAGCGCGCGAGCACGCCGGCCGCGGTGAGGTGCTCCGTCCCGTGCGGCTCCGAGTCGGTGATGGTGTACCGGCCGCGCTCGATGGACGGCGGCACCGTGATCGGCGTCATCGCGTCGATCAGGCCCCGGTCGAGCGCCGCGGCCATCGTGATGACCTTGTTGACGCTGCCGGGCTCGAACGCCTGCCCGGTGGAGCGGTTCCCGATCGCGTCCAGGTCCCGTTCGGTGATGTTGTTCGGGTCGAACTGCGGGGCGTCGGCCATCGCCAGCAGCTCGCCGGTCCTCGGCTTCATCACCACGATGGTCCCGCCGTCGGCCTCGTAGGTGCGGACCGCCTCCGCGAGCTCTCTCTGGGCCTGCCACTGGATGTCGTTGTCGATGGTCAGCCGCAGCGTCGAGCCGTCAAGCGGCTCCTTCTCCATGTTCTGCGCCGAGGGGATCTCCCGGCCGGACGGGTCTGCCTCGATCTGGCGCCGGCCGTCCGTGCCGCGCAGCACGCTGTCGTAGGCCTGCTCCAGCCCGGCGCGGCCCACGATCGTGTCGTTGTCCCCGTAGTTGGCGAAGCCGACGAAGTTCGCGCCGAGCGTCCGCAGGGAGTACCAGCGGCCCCGCTCCTCCAGCACCCCGATGCCGTACAGATCGAGCTCGGTCACCTCGTCGCCCACCGACCGGTCCAGGCCCCGGCCAAGGTAGACGAAGCGCTCCTTCGCGTTCGACGTCATCAGCGAACGCAGCTCGTTCTCGGACCTCCCGACCACCGGGGCCAGCCGGCGCGCGGCATCGCTGATCTGGCTGGGAGTCATCAGCAGCGGGTCGGCGTAGACCGCCCGCTGCTCGATGTCCTGCGCGAGTCGGCCGCCGTGCCGGTCGGTGATCATGCCGCGGTCCGCCGGCAGCACGGACTTGCGCCGCAGCTGCTGCTCGGCCTGCTCGGCGTAGGTGGAGGAGGCGAAGCCCTGCAGCTGCGCGAGCCGAGCGGCGATCACGACCAGCACGGCCACCATCAGGACGACGGCGACCCGCACCCGGCGGCGGGGGCTCGCGAGGACGAACGGCCGCGGTGTGCGCCCCGCCGCCCCGCCCAGACCGCGCCGCGCCGCGCCGGCCCGCCCCCGCGGCGGCCCCCCGCGCGACGACCGGGCCCTGCGGGCCGGCTGAACCCGTACCGGTTCCGTCCGGCTCGCGGTCGAGCGAGTCGGGTTCCGTGGCACCGCCGCGCCGCGCTGCGTCCCGGCACGTGCGGTACCAGCGCGGGTCGTGCCAGCGCGGGGAGTACTGGCACGGGTGGTGCCAGCCCGCGCCGTCGCGCCGTGGGGAGTCACGCGGGAGGTGTCGGTACGGGGGTTCGCGGTGGCACCGCGTGACGTTCCTCCGCGTGACGCCGTGGGACGCGCCGCACGGCCCGCCGCGGTCCTGTCCGTGCCGTCCCGCCCCTCTGCCGTCCGGCCGGCTCTGGTCCGGCTGGATCCGGGCTGACCGGCGCCAGTGCGGCCGGACCTGGCCGCGCCTGCGCCGGTCCGGCCCGCGCCGGTCCGCCGCTCACGCGCGGTGGGTCCGGTTCCGGATCGGCGGCTGGCGGGTGCGCGGAGGTCGCTCTGAGGGTCGTCGACGTACTCCTCGACGACAGCCTCGTAGGCCTCGGGGTCCTCGGGGTACCAGTACTCCGTGGCCGGATCATGGCCGTCGGGCTCCGGCCGGCGGCGCGGCGGTTCCCGGCGGGCCGGCGGAGCGCCGGAGCCGCGCGGTGCGGGCCGCCGGCCGGGCGTCGCGCGCTCGGGCCCACGTTCCGGGTCGCGGCCGGAGAACCTCCGGACGGACGGGTCAAGCAGGTCGTCACCACCGGACCGCGGGTCCGGAGACCCCGCGGGCGGGCCGGTGACCAGGCGCAGTCGGGAACGTCCACGGCCGGCAGCCGGCCCCCGACCCGTCGAGCTCACTGACCGGCTACCGCCTCTCCGTCAGTCCGGACGCCGTCCTGAGTTCCACCGCCCGCCGTCGCTCCGCCGCCAGTGGCGCCCTCGCCACCGGCGGACGTCTGACCGTCGGACGTCTGACCAACTGCGGTCTGGCCATCATCTCCGGCGGTCTGCCCACCCGGCGCAGGCTGGCCCTGCGTCTGCGTCTGGGCTTCGGCTGCCGGGTCGTCCTCGGTGGTCGTCCCGTCGCCGGCCGGCGACGTGCCCTCGGGCGCCGCTCCGCTGGCGGGCGCCGCCGGCGGGGGGACGACGACCAGCAGCATGTCGCCGCCTTCCTCCCGGGTGAGAACACGCGCCCCCGGCGGCAGCGGCGCACCCGGCGGCAGGTGCTCGGGCATCCCGCCGGAGACCATCCCGAGCTGGCTGGCACGGGCCGCGAGCTGCCCGGGGTCGGCCTGCTCGTCCAGCTGAAGCGACAGTTCCTTCTCCTGGCTGCTGAGCGTGACGGCATCCCGCTCCAGCCGGTTCGCACGGAAGGCGTTCTCCATCAGCGCGGTGTTCAGCAGGAGCAGCGCCAGCAGGCCGGCACCCATCAGCACCAGCAGCAGGGCCACGAACGGGCCGCGGGGCGCGGTCGACCGCGGCACCCGCAGCGGCGCGAGGCGCGGCCGGGCGGGGCGGCGCAGCGGCGAGTCCAGCAGCGGCATCGTGGTCGTGCCGACCGCCATCGCCGCGGAGAGCCGCCCGCTGCCCGGACGCGGCACCGTCGCCCGACTCGTGCCCGACCGGCCCGTGCCCGTCCGCGCCGTGGTCTGCCGGGCCGTGGTCTGCCGGGCCGTGGTCGCGGACCGGCCCGCGCCGGTCCGCGGGGCGGCGGAACGCGCAGCGTCGGAGCGGGGCTGGGTGGAACGGCCCGTGGTGGAACGGGCCGCGCGCGACCGCGCGGTGTCCGTCCGGGTCGCCGTTCCCGACCGCCCGGACGAGGAGTCACGCGCCGCCCCGGCGGCCACCCGAGAACCCGCGCCGGCGCCCGCGGTTACCCGCTCGCGGGCTCCCCCAAACGCGTCTTCGCGCGCCTGGCCGGAACTGGCCTCGCGGGCCGACACGGTGGCACGGGAAACACCGGCCTGATACACGGCCGTAGCAGTGCCGACATACCCGGCGGTGACCTCGTCGACATACCCGGTCACCTCGAAGCCGGCACCGCCGAAATCCGCCGTTTCAGAACCGGCGTATCCGAAATGGGCATCCTCGTTTGCGTCGATGTCGTGAACAGCGACCTCGGAACCGGCGGGCGGGTATTGCGTCGCCTCGCCGGCCGTGTTGGCGGTGCCGGGCATTTCGTCGCCGCTCTCGGCGTATCCCACCTCGCCATATGCGGCGCCGTCCGGGTCGCCGGCAAACCCGACGCCGGCATACCCGGCGCCCTCGTATGCGGAACCGGCATGAAGGGCACCCTCGTACCCTGCGCCGCGATGGGCCGTGCCGCCCTGCGCGGCATCGTCGTACCCGGCGCTCTCGTACCCGGCGCCCTCATACCCGGTGTCGACGTAAGCAGCGCTCTCGTAGCCGGCGCCGTCATAGGCGGCATTGGGGTACGGGGCATCGGGGTATGGGGCATCGGGGTACCCGGCACCGGGGTACGCGGCGTCGGCATACCCGGCTTCGGGGTATGCACCGTCGGGGTACGCGGTGCTGTCATACGCCGCCTCGTACGCCGCATGGTCATACGCGGTGCTGTCGGGCGCGTACTCGGCGCCATGGAACGGCGCGACACTGTGGTCCATCCCGTGGCCACCGGAGCCGGCCACCCGATGAGCCGGGCGGCCGTGACCGCGAGGCAGCGGCTGCGCGGGAGCGGTCATCGGACACCTCCGGTCGGATGCTGGGTGCGGCCCGGCTCGGCCGCGGTGCGTTCCGCGGCGCGCAGCCGGACGGATCCGGCGCGCGCGTTCTGTTCGATCTCCTGCTCGGACGCCGCCTCGGCGCCGCGGGTCAACCAGCGCAGGGTCGGCTGGGCGTCCTCCGGCACTATCGGCATGTCCGGCGGCACGGACGGGGCCGCCCGCGGAGCCAGTGCCCGCTTCACCAGGCGGTCCTCCAGCGAGTGGTAGGACAGGACGACGATCCGGCCCGCCACGGCGAGCGCGTCGAAGGCGGCGGGCACCGCCCGCCCGAGCACCTCCAGCTCCGCGTTCACCTCGATCCGCAGCGCCTGGAAGGTGCGCTTCGCCGGGTTGCCGCCGGTCCGGCGGGCAGCCGCGGGGATGGCATCGCGGATCAGGTCCACCAGCCGTGCGGAGGTGGTGAAGGGTGCGGCCTGCCGCTGGGTCACCACCGCCTGCGCGATCCGGCGGGCGAAGCGTTCCTCCCCGTAGTCCCGCAGCACGCGGGTCAGCGCGTTGACGTCGTAGGCGTTGAGGATGTCGGCCGCGGTGGGACCGCGCTCCTGGTCCATCCGCATGTCCAGGGGCGCGTCACGGGAGTAGGCGAAGCCGCGCTCGTCCAGGTCGAGCTGCATGGAGGAGACACCCAGGTCGAAGAGAATCCCGTCGACCGCGGGCACCCCGAGCCGCTCCAGTACGTCCGGGAGCCGGTCGTAGACGGCGTGCTCGAGGTCGACCCGCGCGCCGAGCCCGGCCAGGCGCAGTCGGCTGTGTTCCAGGGCTCGGGTGTCACGGTCGAGACCGATCAGGTGGACGTGCGGAAAAGCCTCCAGCAGTGCAAGGGAATGGCCACCCAGCCCGAGGGTCGCGTCCACCACCACCGCGCCCGGACGTCGCAGCGCCGGCGCAAGCAGGTCGACGACCCGCTCGATGAGCACCGGCGTGTGCGTGACGTCCACTGCCAACCCCTCGGCCGTTTGTCGAATCTGGAACTTCCCCCGAACCTGCCTACCGGTGCGGTGACGGGGGGCGCCGCCGATGGCGCGCTGAGCGACCATCGGGACGCAGAACGGCCGGTCAGGTCGTACGCCCAGGTCCCGCCCCGCTCAGTCCGCCGGACGCCGGGGAAGTGGCGTCCGGTGGGAGCGGGGGGAGACCTCGACAGACGACCAGATGATCACATGGTGCCTGCGAAAACTCAGACGACCCCGGGCAGAACCTCCTCCGACAGCTCGGCGAAGGTCTCCTCCTGGTCCGCCAGATAGGTCTCCCAGCGCCCGGAATCCCAGATCTCGACCCGGGTGTTGGCTCCGTTCACCACACATTCGCGAGCCAGACCCGCGTAGGTGCGCAGTGGCGGCGGTATGGTGATCCGCCCCTGCCGGTCGGGAACGTCATCCGACGCCGAGGAGAAGAAGACGCGGCTGTAGTCACGAAGCGCCTTTGCCGTGACCGGAGCGGTACGGAGGGACTCACTGATCCGTGTGAACTCCACCAGGGGGAACACGTAGAGACAACGCTCCTGCCCCTTCGTGATCACAAGCCCCCCCTCCAGCTCTTCCCGGAACTTCGCCGGCAGGGTCAGCCGCCCTTTGTCATCCAGCCTGGGCGTGTGGCTGCCGAGAAACACCGACACCTCCCCGCCAGGCCCGACCACGTGCCACGGCGACCAGACAACGGCCGGTTCACCAGGCGACGGCTACCCGCAAGCTCCCCTCCCCCACTGCGCGCCACTCTACTCCCTACCCTTAACAACATCCTACACTCACCACAAACCAACACATTTA
>NZ_JBFLUG010000110.1:0-25820 GCF_041008525.1 Parafrankia sp. FMc2
ACCGCCACCACCGCTACCGCCACCGCCACCGCCACCGCCGGGAACACCACCACCGCTACCGGTCCCGCCGCCTCCAGGAACGCCGCCTCCGCCGTTGCCGCCGCCACTGCCGGTGCCGCCTCCGCCACCGGAGCCTCCGCCGCCGGGAGTCCCGCCGCCGCCGACTCCGCCCACTCCGGGAGTGGACGTACCGCCGCCACCCACGCCGCCCACTCCGGGGGCGGGCGTGCCGCCGACCCCGCCGACCCCGCCGACCCCGCCGCCGGCAGCGCCGGTGGTCGTCGGGACGGGGACGCCGCCAGGCCCGACCGCGCAGGTCGACACCCCGACAGCCGGAACGGTGACGAGCAGGCTTCCGGTCCTCGCGTTCCAGGGCGAGGCGATCACGGCCAGGGCGCGAGTCGGCAGCTCGATCGACTCGCCGGGCCTGATGGTGGAGATGCCCGACCCCTGGCTGGTGTCGAACCAGCCGAAGCCGAAGGTCTCGTCGGACCGATTTCTGACCTTCCAGAGCGGGCCCTGCGCGGTGCAGGTGTAGCTCAGGACCAGTGGATTGGTCTCGAAGTCCTCAATGCCGTTGATATCCCGGTCGAAAGGGATGCGGAACGGCAGCAGGGACAGGAACTGGTCGAGTGTCGCGTCCCCGGTGCCGATGGGTGTCGACGACGGGCTGGTGATCACGGCACCAGGGGCGGGCGGCGCGGCCACGGTGGGGCTCGGGCTGCTGCTGGGAGTAGCGCTGGGGGATGTGGCCGGGCCGAGGTCCACCGAGATTCCGGTCTCGGTGGGCCAGGTGGGTTCCGGGGTGGCGAAGATGCCGGCGGTGATGTCATTGGTGGCGCCTGCCGTCGGCGTGGGCTCGGCCGAGGCGGGAATCGCCGCCGCGGTCAGCGCTGCCCCGAGAACACCGGCCGTGACGGCCCGCATTCTGTTGATACGCATGAATCCCTCTCCCTGACTATGACGAGTCGCCATGACACTCGCCGACGGCGCCCGTCGAACCACCGATTCTGGGAGGGGTGGCGGCGCAAGGTGCGGATCAGCGTTTGCCGGTCAGTCTCGACTGAGGCAGAAAGCTACCAACGTCCTGTTAACCAGCAACTCATCGGGTGCGGACCGAAAAACCGGCCGAGTGCTCGTCCGCGCTATTCGCGTACTGTGCGTCCGGCGTGCCGCCGAGGGGTCCAGGTACATGATCGAAGGACTTCTTTCGATCATCACGGAGATCGCCCGAACCAGAGGACTGATCGTGGTTTCGGTTGCCTGACGGGCATTATCAGGGTCATGACGTCGCTGTTTGTCCGAAATGCGGCGATCTGGTAGGTCCTCGCGCCGGCGGCGAGTAGTGTCCGCGCGATCCCGCACCGTCAGCGATCTTCGGTCGGGCGGGGACCGCCGGGATGCGGAGGGATGGCGGCATCCCGGCCGCTGACCTGCATTTATCGGCACTTCCGGGTAGGCAAGTTCGGGTAGGTACTGGAGTGGTCCGCGCTGACCTGGCCCGGGTGCCGGCGCGTGGCCCACTCGTGGGAGCGGCCAGCCCGAATGGACACCCCGGAAACGGGGGTAACCAGGCTGTAGCGGTCCGTCGCCAAAGTCGGGCTAGATCATGCTTGGTGCCCTGACCTGGGCGAACAATCTGAACTCGCGGCCGGCGCGGCAGACAGCGAAAGACACCTCGAGGCGGTCCGGTGACCGCCTCGAGGGGCGCGGCGCCCCACCTGCGGGTCCTCCGACCGCGGCCGGGCGGGGCTCACCCGCCGGAGCGACAAGTGGTTCTCAGCTGGCGCGGCGCGGTGGTGCCGGTCCGCCGCCGCGCTTTCTCGTCGTTGGTATATGGGCCGCCATCGGCCGCCCGGGTGCGCAGAAAGGTCGCTGCTTTTCCGCGCCGGGTGACCCCGATGCGGCGGAAGGCGCCCGGAATTTTCTGCCTACGCGGCCGGACGGCATCGGACGGTGACGCGCCGAATGGACAGCCGCCAGAACTGCCTCGCCGAAGCTCCCTGCCTACCGACCGGAACGCGTGGCCGGCGCCGGTTCCGGTGCAGCTGCCAGCGTGGACCAGTCCACCAGTTGTTCCGTGGCCGTCAGCCGGGCGGCCAGCAGCACGGCGCCGGCGGCCGGCGACATCGTGGGCCACACGAAGTGGGCGCCCGGGCTGCCGGCGGTGACATGAGCGGTGAACGCCTCCAGGAAAGCGGGCCCGGACCGGAAGGCGCCGCCGACCATCGCGACCGGGAAGTCCCCGGCAAGACCGGTCCGGGTGATGGCGGTGAGCGTCTGCTCGGCCAGCAGCCGGCCCGCCTCCGCGAGGATTCCACGCGCCACCTCGTCGCCGTCGCCGTCGCCGTCGCCGTTGGCATCGGCGCCGTCCTGGCCGCCGCCTGCCGCGGCAGCGGCCACCTCCGCCGCGAACGCGGCGATCCCCGACTTGTCGAGGGTCGTGTAGACGAGATCGTCGACGTCCTCGACCTGGCTCAGGCCGTAGAAGGCGAGCAGGCGCGGCACGACGGCCGACCACGGGGCCCGGCCGTCGCGGAAGGCCACGGCCGCCCGGATCCCCTCCAGACCGATCCAGTGCCCGGAGCCCTCGTCGCCCAGCAGATGCCCCCAGCCGCCGCAGCGCCATGTCCGGCCGTCGGCGGCCACTCCGAGGGTGTTGCTGCCGGTGCCGCTGATGACCGCCACGCCGGGCCGGCCCAGGGTGCCGGCGGCCCAGGCCGCGACGACGTCGTTGAGCACCAGCACGTGCTCGACCCGGGCGAGGTCGGGCAGCCGATCGCGGAGCGCGGCCTGGTTCTCCTCGGAGTCGGCGCTGGCAATCGCGAGGACCGCCCCACCCAGGTCGCCCGCGGAGGCACCCGCCGCGTCGAGTGCGCCGCGCACCGCCTCCGTGATCGACGCCGCGGCCACATCGAGCCCGTTGACGTCCGGGTTGCTCGGCCCGGCGGTGAACGTGCTCAGCGCGGCGCGGCGGAGGTCGAGGACCGCGGCGGTGGTCTTGGTCCCGCCGCCGTCCACCCCGAGGAGGAAGGAGACCGGCCCGGCCGGCTGCCGGTCGGCGCCGAGCGCAGGCGGCCGGAGCGCTGCCGGCAGGCTGATCAGCGGGGTCAGGCTCTCCGGTGTGGTGCTCTCCGGTGTCGTGCTCGCCGGCTGTTGGCTGTGCACCTGCTGCCTCGCAATCCCGTCGCGCCAGGCCGGTGGCGGCGCTGGCTGGTTCCCGCGAGCGCGCTCTCGCGTGGCCCTGTCACTCCGCATCGTGCCGGTCGCCCGGCCCCCGGCCGCGGAGGCCGGACAGTGCCAGCAGCGGCGGGTCCCGTGTGTGGCCTTCCGGTGGGCGACCGCCGGCCCCTCGGTGGGCCTACGAGGCCCCCGACCGGACGTCCAGCCCTGACCCGCCCGGGCCGCCCGCCGGCCGTCGGTGCTGCGGTGACGCGGCTGATGCTGGTGAGTGTCCCCGTCGCGCATGCCGATGCCGCGGGATATCAGTCCTGCCCCGGCGGGACCTGTGTCCCGCTGTGTGCCCGCTCACTCGACGTCCTGTGCCGGCCGCGGAAGGAGACGGTGGGAGGGTGACCGATGACGACGACGACTGGGCGCCGCCGCCGGTGCCCGACGGAGACGGCGATCCCGTCGCCGCCGTGGACGAGGCGCTCACCGAAGCCGAGGCCGCCCTGCGGAACTTCGCCTGGCTGCCGGACGCGGACGAGGTCGACGCCGCGACGACGATTCTCTTCCACCTCGACCCGGCACGCCGCACCCCGGAGACGCCGCTGCGCCGGGTTCTGCATCAGGCCTTGGGGGAGACGTACCCGCAGCTCACCACCTGGCGGCCGCGGCCGCAGTACCTCTACGCGGCGGTGAAGACGCTGCATCAGCTCGCGTCCGACCAGGTAGCCGTGGGGAACAGTGCCGCCCTGCTCGTCGGATGGGACCGGCTGACCGCGGTGCTGCGCACCGTGACCGCGACGGCCGGCGGTACGGGCCGGGCGGCGCCGGACGCCCCGGGCCCAGGCGCGGGAGCGTAGCCGATGCCATCACGATCACGATGACGGTGATTCGGCACATCACGGACTGTCGTGGACCGTCGTGTTGCTTCCGAGACGGAAAAGGGAAACCAGGTGGTGCCGGGAGCACTCGTCGCCGAGTATCTGTCTCGTGTCCATTCCACGGCAGGGGCCAACGTCCAACGGCGATCGTGTGAGGAGTGAGCAACCAGGCCGCGGTGCCGGGGCCAAGCTTCCCTTCGTCGTCGCTCTCGACGACTCGGACACGCCCTACGACGTCGTCGACGCGCTGGCACTGGGACCGTTCACCAGCGGTGACCAGCCCTGGGCCCGCAGCGTCCGCATCGACCGCCTGCGGCCGGGCGCGAGCCTGCTGCCTGCCGACGCCGAGGTCGTGCGCACCGTGGTGGAGGATTCGCGCGACTCCCGCCTCGCGACCGGCGACGGCTGGACGGTGCGCGCGGTGCGGTGGCGGGGCGGCAGCGCAGAGGTACTGGTGACCGCGGTCAGCGAGGAGCTGGCCCGCACCGTCCTGGACGGCGTGGTGCGTCAGGCGGCGGCGGAGTCCGCCACCGAGGGCACCGTCACCATGGGTTTCTGGTACCTGTCGGCGCAGCGCGGGCCGACGCGGATCACCCGCCGCGCCGCGACGACGGCGTGGCCGTCGATCCGGCGCAACTACCCGTCGGCGTCGCTGGAGTCGCTGGACCGGTTGATGGGCATGCGCCCCGAGGCGCTCGTGGGCCGGCTGATCCTGCTGCACGGCCCTGCCGGGACGGGCAAGACGACGATCCTGCGCGCCATGGCGCACGAGTGGCGGCGCTGGTGCCAGGTCGACTGCGTCCTCGACCCGGAGGCTCTGTTCGGCGACCCCGGGTATCTGATGGAGGTCGCGATCGGCTCGGACGACGGGGACGACGACGACCCGACGGACGGCGACGGGGAGAGCCTCGCGCTGACCAGCGCACCAGGCCCGGGCGAGACGCAGCCCGAGGCCACCGCGGCAGCCCTCGGCGGTACCGCGGCTCCGGGCACACCGGAGGCACCGGTTTCTCCGGCCTCCCCGGAGCCCTCACCCTCGCCCTCGCCCGCATCTACACCCACGCCCGAGGCAGCGACCGCGCCGGCTGCTCCGGAGGTACCCGCTGCGCCGGCTTCCTCGGGTGCTCCGGAGACGCCGGCCGCGGAGGAGCGCTCCAGGCGGCGCTGGCGGCTGCTGGTCGTCGAGGACTGTGACGAGCTGCTGCGGGGCGACGCCCGCAGCGTCTCCGGCCAGGCGCTCTCCAGGCTGCTCAACCTCACTGACGGCCTGGTCGGCCAGGGCCGCGAGGTGCTGGTCGCACTCACCACCAACGAGCCGCTGGCCCGCCTGCACCCGGCCATCGTGCGCCCGGGCCGCTGCCTCGCCCAGGTGGAGGTCGGCGCGCTGCCACGGGACGAGGCGGTCGCCTGGCTCGGCAGCGGGACGGGGGTGGCCTCGTCCATGACTCTGGCGGAGCTGTTCGCGCTGCGCGACGGCCGGCTGCCCACCGCAGCCCAGGAGAAGGAAGGCCACACCGGCCTCTACCTCTGACGCCGTCCGCCACCCGCTGTCCGCCACCCGCTGTCCGCCACCCGCTGTCCGCCACCTGCTGTCCGCCGCCCACCGCATACCGCCCACCCACGACGGTTTCGGCGCGGGTACCGATGCTGATATCGGATGAATTTCCGAGTCATTCGCGGAATATGGGCGGCTCCGGACTCTTCGGCTGAATGTGCGAAACGATCGCTGTGGCCGCGGCAGATTCATCTGCCGCGGCCACAGCGTCGGGTGCCTCTCGAGATGAATGTGGTGCGGCAGGTCGGCGTAACACGCCCGCTGTCGTACTTCGGTGACCGGCGGGGTGTTTTCGACTACTCTTCCAGGGCCGGGACGGGCATTTGGGGATGCTCTGTTCTCGTTCAATCATCAGTCGATAGGAGTCTGGGGGGTCGGTTCTGGGGTCCGACCGAAATCCACTGGGGGAAACACTGGTGACACCGCACCGGGGTGGGCGGGTTCTCGTTCCCGTGCGCACGGGTTCCTGTGCGTAGGCATTGCCGAGCGCGACCGCGTGAGACCGCGCGGCGCCGGTGTCGTGTGCCCGGCCGGGCGGGCCGCACACGATGCGGCTTCATCGTCTCGACAATCATCGTCTAGACGGTCGTCCTTCGGGCGTTCGTTCGACTCTGCCTGACCCGACTCAGCCTCACGACCGCCATGCCCGTCTCCACGGACAGGGCGCGGTCCACGAAGAACGATCAGCGGATCGGGCGGCCTAGCCATGCCCTCCTCCGCTCAGTTCCGGACGTCTTCGCCCGCCATCGCTCGACACCGCCGGGTCATGCCCATCGCGCACGCCCGGAGCGGGCCCCAAGGAGCTTGAGATAATGAGAATCTTTGTAGTTGGTTCCGGCGTTGTCGGAACGGCCACCGGCAGAGGGCTGCTCGAGGCCGGGAACACGGTGACATTCATCGACGTCGCGCCGGAGCGGGTTTCCTTCCTCGCCGGGCTCGGTCTGGACGCCCGCCTCGACCTCGACCTCGATCTCGACGCGGAGCCGGACTCCTTCGTCTTCCTGACGCTGCCGACCCCGAACGCGGGCAGCCGGTACGACCTTTCCGCGTTCGTCGCCGGCACCCGTACGGTCGGCCGGGCACTGCGCTCCGCCGCCGGCATGCACACCGTCGTCGTCCGCAGCACCGTCGACCCGGGCACCACGGAGGGGCTCGTGGGCCCGCTGCTGGAGCAGGAGTCCGGCCTGCGCCAGGGCGACGGCTTCCTGCTGGCGAGCAATCCCGAGTTCCTGCGGGCGGCGTCCGCGGCCGAGGATTTTCGCTGGCCGTGGATGACCGTCATCGGCGCTCGGAACCGGCGTGTCCAGGAGCGGCTAGCCGAACTGCTCGCGCCCTTCGGCGGCCCGGTGAGGATCTTCGGTGATCCGATGACCGCGGAGTTCGTCAAGTGCGCGCACAACATCTTCAACGCCACCAAGATCTCGTTCTGGAACGAGATGCACACCGTCGCGGAGCGGCTCCAGCTCGACCTTGACGCCATCTCCGACACGGTCTCGCGCTCGGCGGAGGCCTCCTTCAACCCCGGCTACGGCATCCGGGGCGGCGCACCGTACGGCGGTGTCTGCCTGCCGAAGGACACCATGGCCTTCCTCGGGTTCGCGGCGGGTGTCGGCGTGGACCTGCCGATCCTCCGTTCCGTCGTCGAGACGAACACCCGGTTCCTCGACCGCTTCGACCTGCTCGGCAGGGATGGGCTCGACGACGTTCCCGGCCTGGGTCGGCGCCGTGGCGGACGGCCTGAACGGCCTGAACGGATCGACCGGTCGGACCGGTCGGACCGGTCGGACGGGGGTGATCTGCCGGACCACCTGGATGCGCTGCACGCCCGCGCCCGGATCGGCGTGATCGACCGGGCGGCGGTCCTTTCCGCCGGGTCGGTGCCACCAGGTGCCGGTTGGCCGGTGGATCAGCGTCCCGCTCCGGCTGCCGAAGGCTTCCACCCGGCCGCCGAAGGCTTCGGCCCGGCTGCCGAGGCCTTCGGACCGGACTCGGCGGAAGGCACCCCGCGATGAGGGCCGTGCTGCCCTGGCTGCTGCTTGTCGCCTTCCTGCGGCCCATGATCGAGATTTTCATCCTCGCGGCCGGGGAATGGTGGTTCCACACTACCTTCCGGCAGAACCGGGACCTCTTCTCCCGTTACATCATCCAGATCACCACCGTCGGCCGGGAACAGGACCGGGTGAACGAGATCATCCGGGAGATCCGTTCCTTCCCGATGACGATGAACTACGAGATCTGGGTGACCAACGAGCCGGGAAACGGCGACATCTACCCCGAGGCGGACCGGGTCATCACCGTGCCGAAGGACTTCACCTGCGTAGCCCAGTACAAGGCCCGCGCCCTGGAGTTCAGCCGGATCGTCCGCCAGCATCTCGGCTACGACACGGCCGACACGAAAATCACGTTCCTGGACGATGACACCTCGCCGACCTGGGAGTACCTGGAGACCGCCTACGCGGCCGACTACGACATCTGCCAGGGTGTCACCGCACCGCGGATCGACTACGGCCGCGGGCCCTTCGCGCACTTCCTGCTCAGCCATATCGACGACCTGCGGTTCCACAACTGCATGACCTACTGCTCGTCTTTCCAGGGAATTCTGGGCCGGCCGCTGTTCGTGCACGGTGAGGGCCTCACGATCACGGGGAAGACGGAGCGGACCGTCACCTGGAACTGGCGGATCTTCGCCTCCGAGGATCTCACCTTCGGGTGCAACGCCGCGGCCGCCGGACTGCGCTGGGGCTTCTTCCACGAGTACATCCAGCTGACGTCGCCGTGGACCTGGAAGGCGTACTTCAAGCAGCGCCGCCGGTGGATGTGGGGAAACATCCACGCCATCGTGAACCGGGACGTCCTGCCGCTCGGTGCCGCGATCCGCATCGCGGTGCGGTACTTCCTGAGCCTGTTCACCTTCCTCGCGTCCGGGTCGGCGATCGTGCTGATCCTGACGGACACGATCGAGGTCTCCGGCTGGGCGCACTCGCTGTTCTGGTGCTCTCTCGCGGTCTGGTTGGTGAACTTCGGGCTGAGCGGCTGGGTCAACGCCGGCCTGCGTCAGCCCGGGGTGAGCAGCGCGAAGTTCTGGACCAACCGCGTCCTGCAGTCCCTCGCCGCCGTCGTGCTCGCGCCGGTCACCGCGACGTTCACCATCGTCGCGCTGATCACCACCCTCTACATGGGTAACCCGCGCAGCTTCGAGGTCATCGCCAAGACCGCGGCGACGAGCGGGCAGCGCGAGCGGGACCGCGGCGACAGCGGCGATGGCGGCGACGCCGCAGGCGGCACCGGACGGGTGCCGGCCTCGACGGGTGGGGAGCGACACCGATGACGACGAGCCACCCCGGCCACAGCGGGCACGGTGGTCAGACCGACCAGCTCAGCCACGGCGGCCAGACCGGGCCGCTGGGCCGGACGGGACCGCTGAGCCGAACCGGGCCGCTGAGCGCCGCGAGCACCCTCAGTCTGCCAAGCGGCGGGCCGGACCCGGCGCTCGCCGCCGAGCTGCTGCGCCGCCAGCGGGCCCGCCGCCGCGGCGTGTACCTGCTCCTGGCCGTGATGACCCTGCTCAGCGCGGTCACCCTCAGCGTGACGGTCGGCCGTGACTACCGCGAACTGACCTCGACGACCGAGTTCTTCCACCGGCACGCCTACACGCCGTCCTACGACCCGCTCAGCAACGTGATCCTCGGGATGCCCCCGAACACGATCGACGCCACCACCGGCCGGCCCTCGCCGGACATCCGCGGGATCGCGCTGCGCACGAGTGACATCGCCCTGGTCGCCGGTGGCGAGCTGGTGCGCAGCATCCCGCTTCCGGGCCCGGTCACGGGCCTGATGGACGTCGTTCGCGCCGTCGACGACCCGTCCTGGATCAGTGCTGACGGCAACGGGCGGGTCTCGGTGTCCGCCGCGCTCGTCGTGTCACCGGGCGCAGAGCTGACGATCAGCGCGCCGGTGCGGGAGCTGGTGCTGGCCGTCCGGCGGGGGGTGCTGCTCGGTGTCGACGGCGGCCGGCTCACCCTGGACGGGGTGTCCGTCCGCCCGGACGTCCCCGGCGGCGACCCGCTGCTGCTCGCCGTCGACGAGCGGCGTCCGTTCATCGTCGCGACGAACCGGGCGACCCTCGTCATCACACGCAGCCACCTGAGCTATCTCGGGCGGGACTGGAACAGTTCCTACGGTGTCTCCTGGTCCGACGGGTCGACGGGAAGCATGACCCATTCCGAGGTTGATCACAGCTTCATCGGGACGTACACGGACCATGCCCGGGACGTGGCGATCGAACGGAACTGGTTCCACGACAACACGCTCTACGGCGTCGACCCGCACAGCTACTCGACCGGCATCTCGGTGCGTCACAACGTCAGCGAGCGCAACGGCCGGCACGGGATCATCTTCTCCGACTTCGTCACCGGCGGGGTGGTGGAGGGGAACATCACCCGGGACAACCGCCTCAACGGCATCATGATGGACGCCTCAA
This sequence comes from Parafrankia sp. FMc2, assembly GCF_041008525.1. NCBI lineage: Bacteria > Bacillati > Actinomycetota > Actinomycetes > Frankiales > Frankiaceae > Parafrankia > Parafrankia sp. FMc2. Next base: position 10,085 of record NZ_JBFLUG010000110.1, read on the forward strand.
GCACCGGTAACCGGATCGTCGGCAACACCTCCTCCGGGAACCGGGGTGACGGGATCGTGCTCGCCTCCTCGCCGCACAACGTCATCGCCGACAACCGGATCGTCGACAACCGGGTCGGCATACAGGCCCGCGGGGAGCGCGAGAACCTGGAGGTCCGCGGTAACACGCTGGTCGACAACCAGCTCGCCGCGCAGGGCGTCGGCCTGGACGGCAACACGTTGCGGGACAATGGCAGCCAGTGGCGACCCCGGGTGCTGATCGGCATCTGGTCGTCCGTGCCGGCGGTCCTGCTCCTGCTCAGCGGCGTCACCAGGCGCGCGCGGCGGCGGCGGGCCCGTCACGGCGGCCGCCCCGCTCTGGCCGCCAGGTTCTGAGATGACGGTCGGTGCGCCATGGGGCGTGGCGGACGGCGGGACCGCCGCGGAGGTGGCCGGGAGCGACGGGCGGCTGCGGAGGTTCCGCCCGGACATCGAGGGCCTGCGCGCGGTCGCGGTGATCCTGGTCGTGCTCGGTCATTCCGGGCTCGCCCTTCCCGGTGGCTATGTCGGCGTCGACGTCTTCTTTGTGATCTCGGGGTTCCTCATCACCCGGCAGCTGGTCACGGAGCGGGCCACCCACGGGCGGATCTCGCTCGCCGGCTTCTACGCCCGCCGCGCCCGCCGGATCGTTCCGGCGGCCGCGGTGGTGATCGTGGCGACGATGCTGGCGGCGTGGCGGTGGATGTCGCCGCTGCGCATCCACTCCACCGGGGTCGACGCCGTGCTCTCCGCGGTCTCGGCGATCAACATCCGGCTCGCCCAGGAGGGCACCGACTACCTGCGTGCGGACGGGCCGCCCTCACCGTTCCAGCACTTCTGGTCCCTGGCGGTCGAGGAGCAGTTCTACGCCGTGTGGCCGCTGCTGATGATCGTGACGGCGGCGCTGGCCGGCCCGGTGCGCAGGCACCGGGCCGGGCCGGTGGCAGTGCTGCTGGTCGCGGTGGCGGGCACATCGCTCGCCCTCAGCGCGGTCATCACACCGCGGTCGGCCCCCTGGGCCTACTTCGGGGGCCACACCCGGGCCTGGGAGCTCGCGCTGGGCGCCCTTGTCGCGCTGGCGGCACCGGGGCTCGCCCGGATGCCACGAGCGCTGTCATCCCAGCTGACCTGGCTCGGCCTGGCCGGCATCATGGTCGCCGCCACGATGTTCGGGGAGGCCACGCCCTATCCGGGGCTGGCAGCGGTGCTGCCGGTGGCGGGGTCCGCGCTCGTGATCGCCGGCGGGTGCGCCGCTCCGCCGCGCGGCGCCGAGCTGCTGCTGCGCGCGTGGCCCTGTCAGCTGATGGGACGGGTGAGCTACTCCTGGTACCTCTGGCACTGGCCGGTGCTGATCCTGTGGCCGGAGGCCACCGGGGAACAGCCCGGCACCGCCGGGAAGATCGTCGCGGTCGGGTTGTCGCTGCTGCTCGCCGTCGTCACCTACTACGCGGTCGAACAGCCGGTCCGGTCCCGGCCGGCCCTGGTCCGCCGGCCGGTGCTGGGGCTCGGCCTCGGTGGCTGCTCGATCGGCGCCGCCGTGGCCGCCAGCCTGGTGATCGTCCAGCTCGCCGCTCTGCCCACCGGCTCCGGGGTGCCGGCGGCGCGTCTTGATGCCAGCGGCGGGCCGGCGGGCGGCGGTCTGGCGGGCGGCGGTCCGGCGGGCGGTCCGGCGGGCGGAGGGCCGTCCGCCGGCCTGAGCCGGGTGATCGAGCAGTCGCTCGACCTCACCGGGCTGCCGGCCGGCCTGCGGCCCTCGCTGGACCAGGCGCCGAGCGACTACAAGGCGAACCGGTGCTACACATCGATCACCAGCAGCACCCCGACCGACTGCGTGTACGGAGACCCGTCCGGCCGGCGGACCGTGGTGCTCTTCGGTGATTCGCACGCCAACCAGTGGTTCAACGCGATGAACGACATCAGCCGCCGGTACAACTGGCGGCTGGTCCCCTACACGAAGGGCGGGTGCCCGCCGGCGGACTACCCGGACTTCGTCCTGGAGACCCTCAAGCGTGTCTACACCGAATGCAACACCTGGCGTGCGGAGGCACTCCACCGGATCAGGACGCTCGCGCCCGATCTGGTGGTGATCGGTTCCGAGGCCCGGACGGAGGCGATCCGGGTCGGTGCCGGCGGCATGACGAGGATGGTGCGGGAGCTGCGCTCGACCGGGGCCAAGGTCGTCCTGATCGCGGACACCCCCTATCCCGGCTTCGACGTCCCGGACTGCCTGGCCCGTAACCCGGGGCATGTGCGGCGGTGTGTCGTACAGGTCTCCGAGTCGAAGCTGACCGAGCCACAGCGGGCCATCGAGACTCGTGGCGCGCTCGACGGCGGGGCGATGCTGGTGGATCCGGTGCCGTGGCTGTGCTCGAGGGACCAATGCCCGCCCATCATCGGCGACACCGTCGTCTACTACGACAAGAGCCATATCACCGGGACGTATTCTGCCGCGCTCGCGCCCTATCTCGGACCGGAGCTCGTCCGGCTGGCCGGCTGACTGCTCAGCCGGGTCAACCGGGGGCCGGAGGGGGACCGGAAGCAACCGGCACGCCGGTTTCCGGAATACACAGGACGCCGTCCGGGCGGGTTCTACAATGCCCGCGGCCGGGGAGAGCACGCCGGCCGGAAGTCCTTGGGTGGTTCGCGCGGGTCGGGGGATTCGCGTGCGTCGGGGACGCGCGAATCAGGGGGAGTCGTCGGGGTGAGCACACCGTCGCGGCGGGCTGTGGCCATCGTCGCACTGCTCGGCGCGGCCGGGGCCGGTGGCTGCACGTCCGATGCCGGGCGTCACGGCGGCCGCGGCCGGGAACCGGCGGTGCGCCTGGCCACGACGGCCGGGCCGCTGCCGGTGGCTCCGCACCTGCAGAGCTTCTTCGGAGACGAGCTCGTCATCCGCCAGCGCGGAGCGTTCGGCCTCGACGATGTGGCGGTGCGGCCGCCGGCGCCGGGCTGCGGGTGGGGATCCATCCGGGTCCGCTACCCGGCCGGGTCGGCCAGCCAGTTGTCCGTGCAGGAGGACGGAGCGCCGTCCGGCGGGGCGCAGGCCTACCTGCTGTTCCGCGGCGGGCCGCGTGACGACCTCTTCCTGAGCTATCGCGTCCGTTTCCGGAGCGGTTTTCGGTTTGCCCGCGGCGGAAAACTCCCCGGATTCTTCGGCGGTACACACGTGGCCGGTGGGCACACGCCGGACGGTACCAATGGATTCTCGACCAGATACATGTGGCGTGACGGCGGGAAAGGGCAGGTCTACGCGTATCTCCCACTGTCCCGCGATTACGGGACGACACTCGGCCTGGGTGCCTGGGAATTCGTCCCGGATCGCTGGGCGGCCATCCAGCAGCGGGTGCGGCTGAACACCCCGGGCCGGGCCGACGGGTCGCTGACCGTCTGGGTCGACGGCCGGGGGGTGTTCCACCAGGACGGCGTGCTCTTCCGGAGCACGCCGACACTGCGGATCGACGGTGTCTTCTTCTCCACCTTCTTCGGTGGCGACGACCTCAGCTGGGCCAGCCCGATCGACCAGTACGCGGACTTCGCCACCTTCGTGGTCTCGGACCGCTTCATCGAGACTGGTCCCGCCGGAACCTGCTGATCCGGCGGGACCCCCGTGCCAAGCCGTCGGGCCTACTGGCGCCCGCGGCGACGGTTGTCGCGGCCGGAGTCGCCGAGGGTGACCTCGTCGCCGGTCACCAGGCCGGCCCGGCGCAGCGCGTCGGCAATGGCACCGTCGGTCCGCCCGCCGCGCTGGCCGCCGCCGCGCTGCCCACCACCGCGGTTGCCGCCGCCACCCGGGCCGCCGCTGCCGCCCCGCTGGCCGCCGCCGCGCTGGCCGCCATCGCCGCGACCGCCGCCGCCCCGGCCACCGGACGCCTGGCCGCCGTCGCGGCCGGAGGTGCGCCCGGCCCCGGCGCCGGCGCCAGCCCCGGCCCCGGCGCCAGCCCCGGTCCCGGCGTTACCGGCGCCGCCACTCCCGCCGCGGCCCGCTCCGCCCCGGCCGCCGCGTGCCGACCGGCGCTCGCCGGGGTTCTGGCCACCCGCGTCCGCGGCACCCGGCTCGTCGTCCAGGCGCAGCGTCAGCGAGATCCGCTTGCGGGGGACGTCGACGTCCAACACCTTCACCCGGACGATGTCGCCGGGCTTGGCGACCTCGCGGGGGTCGCTGACGAAGTTCTTCGACATCGCCGAGACGTGCACGAGGCCGTCCTGGTGGACACCGATGTCGATGAACGCGCCGAAGGCGGCGACGTTGGTGACGACGCCTTCGAGGACCATGCCTGGCACCAGGTCGGCGAGGGTCTCGACACCTTCGGTGAACGCGGCGGTCTTGAACGCCGGCCGCGGGTCACGCCCGGGCTTCTCCAGCTCGGCGAGGATGTCGGTGACGGTCGGCAGGCCGACGGTGTCGTCGACGAAGTCGGTGGGCTTCAGCGAGCGCAGCGTCTTCGTGTCACCGATCAGCGCGCGCAGGTCACTGCCGGCGGCGGTCAGGATGCGCCGGACCACCGGGTAGGACTCGGGGTGCACGCTGGAGCTGTCCAGCGGGTCGTCGCCGCCGCTGATACGCAGGAAGCCGGCGCACTGCTCGAACGCCTTCGGCCCGAGCCGCGGGACGTCGAGCAGACCGGTGCGGGAGCGGAACGGCCCGTTGCTGTCACGGTGGCGCACGATGTTGTCCGCCAGGCCGCCGGCGATCCCGGAGACCCGGGCGAGCAGCGGCGCCGAGGCGGTGTTGACGTCCACCCCGACGGCGTTCACGCAGTCCTCGACCACGGCGTCCAGCGACGACGACAGGCGCGTCTCGGACAGGTCGTGCTGGTACTGCCCGACCCCGATCGACTTGGGATCGATCTTGACGAGCTCGGCGAGCGGGTCCTGCAGCCGCCGCGCGATCGACACCGCGCCGCGCAGCGAGACGTCCAGCTCGGGCAGTTCCTGCGAGGCGTAGGCCGAGGCGGAGTACACCGACGCGCCGGCCTCGGAGACCATGACCTTGGTCAGTTTCAGGTCCGGGTGCCGGCGGATCAGGTCCTCGGCCAGCTTGTCCGTCTCCCGGGAGGCGGTGCCGTTCCCGATCGCGATCAGATCCACGCCGTGCGCCGCCGAGAGCTTGGCCAGGGAGGCGATCGACTCGTCCCAGCGGCGGGCGGGCACGTGCGGGTAGATGGTGTCGGTCGCGACGACCTTGCCGGTGGCGTCGACGACGGCGACCTTCACCCCGGTCCGGAAGCCCGGGTCGAGACCCATCGTGCGCCGCTCTCCCGCGGGGGCGGCGAGCAGCAGGTCGCGCAGGTTCGCGGCGAAGACCCGGGCGGCTGTGTCCTCGGCGGACGTCCACAGTCGCATCCGCAGGTCGACACCGAGGTGGACGATGATGCGGGTGCGCCACGCCCAGCGGACCGCGTCGAGCAGCCAGCGGTCGGCGGGCCGGCCCTGGTCGGCGATGTCGAAGCGCTCGGCGATGCGGCGCTCGTAGTCGGTCGGGCCGGGAACGGGCGGCTCCGCCGGGTCGGCGGGCTCGTCCGGCTCCAGGGTCAGATCGAGCGCCTCCTCCTTCTCTCCGCGGAACATCGCGAGGATGCGGTGGGAGGGGAGCTTCGTGAACGGCTCGGCGAAGTCGAAGTAGTCGGCGAACTTCGCGCCGTCGGTCTCCTTGCCCTCGCGGACCTTGCTCACGAGGTAACCACGGGACCACATCCGCTCGCGCAGGTCACCGATGAGATCGGCGTCCTCGGCGAACCGCTCGACCAGGATGGCGCGGGCGCCCTCCAACGCGGCGGTGGCGTCGGCGACACCCTTCTCCGCATCGACGTAGGCCTCGGCGGCCGCGCGCGGGTCGAGCGAGCGGTCGGTCAGCAGGGCGTCGGCGAGCGGCTCCAGCCCCGCCTCGCGCGCGATCTGCGCCTTGGTGCGGCGCTTCGGCTTGTAGGGGAGGTAGATGTCCTCCAGCCGCGCCTTGGTCTCGGCCGCCATGATCTGCGCTTCGAGGGCCTCGTCGAGCTTGCCCTGACTGCGGATGGAGTCCAGGACCGCCGTGCGTCGCTCCTCCAGCTCCCGCAGGTAGCGCAGCCGCTCCTCCAGGGTGCGCAGCTGCGCGTCGTCGAGGGCGCCGGTCGCCTCCTTGCGGTACCGGGCGATGAACGGCACGGTGGCCCCGCCGTCGAGCAGGTCGATCGTGGAGGTCACCTGCCCCTCGCGTACGCCCAGCTCCGCGGCGATCCGCGCCTGGACAGTCACCGTCTCCGGGACGGACACCGTCGTCACGATCCGCAACCGCCTTTGCCTGTGTCCTCGTCGTCCCCGCCGGATCCTCCCGGGGGCTGTTACCTCTGATAATCCCTCTCGCCGGATAGCCCGTGACGTTCGGGGTGAGGCCGCACCCCGGGCGCGACGCCGTGTGCACGTTCACGGCCACCTGGCCGGGTCCGGGCCCTTTGCCACCCTTCGCCGCCCTTTGCGGCCGACTGCCGCCGGCTGGACGGGCCTGGCGACCGGACGATCTGTGACGGCGCTGACGGTCCCCACCGACGCAGGTGGCGGCCCCTACCCGACGGAATATCGTGTGCATCCGTTGGTGCGACATGTCAACGAATCTGCATGAACTGTCACTTTCGGTAGGGATCTGCGGCGGCGGAGGATCTGTGCGAGGAGTTCCGGAGCACGGTTCCGGCGGTGGGGGACTGCCCGCTCCCGCCGTGTCGGGCGCAGCCGTGACCCGGCTGCTGTTCACCGCCAACAACCTGCTGGCCGCCCGCCGCCAGGTCCTGATGCTGGCCAGCAAGGCGGGTGTGCTGTCGCAGCGGGCAGCCGACCTGAAACTGGCGCTCCACGAGATCCTCACCAACAGCGTGCGCCACGGCGGCGGCGGTGGTGTGCTCCGCGTCTGGGCGGAGGAGGCCATGCTGATCTGCGAGGTCTCCGACCGGGGCCACCTGCGGGACACGCTGGCCGGGCGGCGGCCTCCCGCCCTTGACGCGGAGGGCGGGCGCGGACTGTGGCTCGCCCATCAGCTCTGTGACCTGGTCCAGCTCAGCTCGTCGCCCGCCGGCACCGTCGTGCGCCTGCACTGCCGCATCGAGAGCGGCCGCGCGGTGGCCGGCGCTGACACGGATCCGGTGGACTCCGGCCGTGCGCCGACGCACCCGAGGCACCCGACGCATCGGGCACACCGGGCACACCCGACGGAGATCAGCGGAGCCTGGCCTCCAGCCCGTCCAGCACCGCATTGCTGAGCTTGCGGATACCGATCGGCGCGAAGGTCTTCTCGAAGAAGCCGCCGACACCGCCCCCACCGTCCCAGGTCGTCAGCGCCGTGACGGTGCTGCCGCCCGCGCCCGCCGCGCGGACCGACCACTGCGTGCGCAGGGACGAGCGCTGGTCGGCTTCCAGCAGGACGCCCGCCGAGGGCGCGCTGACCAGCGCCTCGACCTCGCGGATGCGCTTCTTGGTGGCGTGCAGGCGGTAGGCGATCCGGGTGCCGGCGCCCTCGCCGCCCTCGACCACCCGGTAGTCGGTGATCATTTCTGGCCACAGCTGGGCCCGGGTGCCGGCATAGTCCGCGAGCAGGCCCAGGACACGCTCCGGTGCCCCGCCCACAGTCCGCTCCACTTCGACACTGATGCGCGCCATCGCGACTCCGTCCCTCCCTCGATGCGTCCATCCGAAAAGCCGAGACTATCCCCGGCCCGACATAAGCGCGTGGACGTCCCCCTCGTCGGCGGTACCCGATCGCGAATTGTGGGAACGCCTGCCGGCCGTTAATGTGACCGCGCTGCCCGGCGACGCGACCCGCGGCGCGTGATCCGGGGCGCGTGACCCGATCGGGAGAAGGCAGCCGAGGCTGTGCCATGCCGGTTGGACGGGGGTCCTGTGTCACATTCTCCGCAGACGTCCAGTGATACGCGAGAACAGGCTCCGCGCCGCGGGCCGCTGCGGGCCGCGGGTGACATGCTGGTGTATTTCGCCGGGGCTCAGGCCCGTTTCCTCCCGCCGGCCGACCGGGCCCGGTTCGTCACGGCCGGAATCCTCATGCTGCTGACCGCGGTGCTGGCCACCTACGCCGGCGCGACGGTCGCCGCCGTCGGATTCGGCACCGGGATGGCGCGGGCGCTTCCCTACGGCCTCTTCTACGCCCTTTTCATATTCTTCATCGACCGTTCCGTCCTGCTCACCCAGACGTCCTATCGTTACGGCAAGGACGGCGCCGTCGAAACCACCCGGCCGGGCTTCTCGATGATGGTTCGGGTTTTCATCGCGATATGCGGCGCGGTCCTCGTCGGTGAAGCCGTCCTGCTGCGTATCTTCGAGACGTCCATCGCCGCCCGGGTAACCGAGATCCAGCAGGAGGAGACAGGCCGCATGCTGGCCGCCTGGGATGTCAACCAGGAAGGCGAACTGGCCGCCCGCACCGCGGACCTCGCGGCCAAGCAGAAACGCCTCGACGCCGCGAACGCCCTGGTCGAGTCGAAGACGGCCGAGGTGAACTGCCAGCTCACCGGCGGTCCGTCCTGCCTGGGCGGCGCCGGGCCGGTCTATGAGATCAAACTGGGTGAGCTGGCCGCGGCGACGGGCGCGGTCACCGAGGCTGCCCGTCTGCGCAACGCCGCCCAGGCGGGTCTCGACGAGTTCCGTGCCGGCCAGGAGAAGGACCGGGCCGCGTTCGCGACGACTGCCGCCGGCACCAGCGGCGCGGCGAACGACCTGCTCATGCGGGAGAAGGCGTTCTGGCGGCTCACCACCGAGGACAGGTCGGTCCTGGTGTGGCGGGTGCTGCTGACCCTGCTGCTTCTCGGTGTGGACCTCGCGCCGCTGCTGTTCAAGCGCGGGCTCGACGCGACCTCCTACCGCCGCCGGGAGCGGCTCGCCCGCTGGCGGGACGAGACCGATACCGAGGTGGCAGCGCTGCAGGTGGGGCACACAGCCCGCGAGCGGCGTGATCTCGCGCCCGTCGTCGCCGCGCGGCTGGCGGCCCGTTGGGAGGACTACCAGCTCCGGCGGGACGGCGTCGAATCGGCGGTGCGCTGGACGGCGGACACAGCCGACGGCCGCCTCGCCGAGGCGGAGATCAGCGCCGAGCAGCAGTCCCGGCTGCGTGAGGTGCGCGCCCGGCACGGCATCGTCGCGGTCCCGCGCGAGCCGTCCGGGACCCTGCCGCGCGACGCCGTCGGGATGGTCTCGCGCGAGCCGGTCCCGCGCGACCCGTCCGGTACCGGTCCCCCGCAGCAGGTGCCGGGAGCCCCGACAGCCACGGCCCCGCAGACCCCGCCGGCCTCGCTGGGGCCGTGAGTTCCACCCGGGCCGTCGCCACGTGCGCGCGGACGCCGTCGGACCCGGGACCGACAGTCCCGGGGCCGACGGCATCCAGCATCAGCCGGCCCTGCGGCGGCGCCGACGGCGGCGGATCATCGAGGTCAGCAGGCCCACGGCGGCCAGGCCGCCCGCCACCGTGCCGGCGGCGCGGGGGTTCTCCCGGGCCTTGGCCCGGCCGGCGCTGCTGGCGGTGGCGACCTTCGTCTTCACTCCCTGCGCGGTGCGCCCGGCGACCTTCTGCGGGCTGATCCGGTCAGAGAGCTCGTCGAGGTCATGACCGAGCTGCGCGCGGGTCGCCTCGATCTCGGAGCGGATCTCGTCGGACTTCGTGCTTGTCACAGTCGCCTCCCTGGCGGCGGTCGACGGATGGGTGCCGGCGGCGTGCGCCTGCTGGAGGCCGGCCGGTCTGCCGGCGTACCGGGTCTGCCGGCGTACTGAGGTCTGTCGGCGTACTGAGGTCTGTCGACGTACTGGGGTCTGTCGACGTACTGGGGGTCAGTGCCGGCGACTGTGCGCCCACTGGATGTCAATTGCTGACGTGCTGGTGGTCAGTGCCGGCGGTTCTGCGCCCACTGGACGTCCTCGCGCAGCGTCTCCACCGTCTGGGTGGGCGCAGGGTGCACGTTCTTCACCGTCCGGCGGCCCATCAGGGCGAGGACGGCCGCGGTGGCGACGAGCAGCACACCCACGATCAGTGCCGCCCAGCCGAGCGCCATCACCGAGCCCAGCCCGAACATGACCGCGAGGAGGATGAACACGAGGGCGAAGAACCCGGCGCCACCGGCTCCGGCGAACATCCCGGCGCCCTTGCCCGCCTTGGTCGCCTCCTCGCGGAGCTCCGCCTTCGCCAGGGCGAGCTCCTGGCGGAACAGCGTCGAGACGTCGTTCGCGACCTCGCTGACCAGCTGGCCCGTGGAGGCGTGGCCCGGGGCGGCTTCGGTGGTCTGCGTCACCGGGCTCCGCGTCGCGGCGGTGCCGGGCCGGGTCTCCGGCGGCGAGACGGCGGCGACCTCGGGGTACGCGGCGGAGCCGTCGACAGGCGTCCTGACGGCCATCTCGGCGTCGTCAGGCACGCCGGTGCGGTCCACCGGAGGCGTGGTCTGTGTCGTCGGCTGGCGGGCGAGTGCGCTGGTCATACCGTCTCCCTCTCAACCGTGCCGGTCCCGGAGCCCTCCGGTGAATTCCCTGCTGGTCGGTGTAGACCCGGATGCCCGCCCGTGGCCGGATAAACCGTCGCCAGCGTCAGTCGGCGCGTTCCTGCGGGGACGAGTGCTGCCAGTCGGCGAGGATCGTGCGAATGCCGGTGACCAGCGACAACGGCTGGTCGAGCATCACGTGGTGCCCGGCGAGCGGGATCTCGATCACCGGTGCGACCCGGCCCAGCAGGTTGTACATGAGATGCCCGATGTCGGCGGTGACCAGGCCCTTCTCGGCGCGGAACAGCGCGACCCGGCAGTGGACCTTGCGCAGGACCTCGGGGGAGGGCGTCCGGTTGCCGAACACGTTCGGATCGAACTTCCAGGCCCAGCCGCCCAGCATCGCACCCATCGAGTTCCGGGCGATGTGATCGATGATGTACGGGAGGCTGCTCGGCTGCGCCGGCACCGTGCGGAACCGCGCCAGCGCGTCGGTCGCCGTCGGGTACACGCGCAGCGGGCCGAACGCGGTCCGCTCGCGGGCGGCCCGCTCCTCCGGGGTGGACTCCTGCACCGGCGAGTCGATCAGCACGATGCCGGCGACCCGGTCCGGGTACTCGGCGGCGGTGGTGATCGTCACCCAGCCGCCCATGCTGTGGCCGATGACGATGGGGGGCGAGGTGATCCCCGCGTGGTCGATGACCGCGACGACCTCGGACGCCCACGTGCTCAGCGAGTACTCGTCGCGCCGCCCGCTGTCACCGTGGCCGGACAGGTCGAGAGCGACGACCCGGTACTCCGCCGGGATCAGCGGGGCGATGTGGTCCCACCAGCCGGCGTGGGCCGCGCCACCGTGCACGAGCACGATCCCGGGCCCGTCCACCCGCCCCCAGCACCGGTAGCTGACGGTCGTCCCGTCGACCTCGGCCTCCAGTCGCTCGGGACGCGTGTCGATGGCGGCCTCGAACCAGGCCGGTGCTTCCTCATACATCCATGTCTGCCGTTCGGCTCGTCGTTGCGGTTATCGGCGACCGCCGCTTCCTTGATGAAACACCGTGGACGGGCTCCCGCCGGTGTCCCTCGGCCCGGTGGCGGATTCGTCGTATTTCCGACTCGCCGCCGGAGACGGACCCGATCTGATCCGGAACCCAGGGGCACGGGGCGGCCACCGCGGCCTGCGGCCGGTCGCCCGGGCCTCGCTGCCGCGGGACCCTGCGTAGCCAGCCCGGACCGCGATACCCGGGCTTCACGACGGCGGTGCCGCGGAGCGTGCCCGGACCAGCGCACGGTAGAGCGACACATGCCGGGCGGCGGAGACGTCCCAGCTGAAGCCGTGGGCGAGCGCCCGCCCGGCCGCCACCCGCGCGGGGTCGGGGGGCCGGTCGGGCCACGGCTCGGCGGCATCGAGATATCCGTCCAGCGCGGCCGCGAACCCCGCCGGCTCCGCGGCGAACCGCACGGCACCCGCCGCCCAGGCCCCCGCCAGCACCTCCCGCAGGACCGGCAGGTCACGTGCCACCACCGGGACCCCGGCGGCCAGCGCCTCCAGCGCGGCCAGCCCGAAACCCTCCTTGGCGGAGGGGAACGCGAACACGTCCGCCGCGGCGACCAGCGCGGGCAGCTCCTCGTGCGGCACCGGCCCGAGGATGACCGGCTCGACGCCCAGGCCGGCCGCGCGGGCCAGCACCTGGTCGCGGTAGTCGCGGTAGTCGAACAGCGTCTCCCCACCCGCGAGGACCAGTGAGACCGGCCCCGGCTGCCGCGGGCGCAGCCGCGCGAACGCCTCGACCAGATCCGCGGTGCCCTTGCGCGGCTCGATCCCGCCGACCGCGAGGACATACCGGCCGAGGCGGGCCCGCCAGCGCTCCCGAGCGGCGTGAGCCGGACCCCCCGGACCCCCCGGATCCGCCGCCGCGGTGAAGCGGGCGGCGTCGACCCCGTTCGGAATCACGGTCGCGGTGATCTCCCAGCCGGCGGCCAGCTCGGCGGCGACGGCCGCCGAGACGCACACGTGGGTGTGCGGGCGGCGCAGCCCGCGCTCGTGGCAGGCGACCAGCTCCGGAGTGGTGAAACTGTCGAGATGGTGGACGGTGCGCACGCAGTCGTCCACCGCGTTCGCGGAGAGACAGTCCTGGGCGTGCACGACGTCGTACCAGCTCCCGGCCTCGTGCTGCTGTCCTGCGGCGAAGGCCTCGCCGAGGATGGCGATCGAGCGGAGGATGCGCGGCCCGACCGCCTCGTCGGAGACGTCCGGGAACGGCACCGCGCGGATCCGCACGGCGCGGTCGACCGGTCGGAAGAAGCCGATGTCGCCACCGCGGGCGAGCGTCCACAGGTCGACGCGGTGCCCGGCGCGGGCCAGCGCCTCGGCCAGCGCGAGGGTGGCGACCACGCCGCCGCGCGGCCGGGTGGAATAGGTGAGCAGTGCGACCGCCAGCGGCCCGTCCCCCGCCGCGGTCATCGGGGCTCCGGCACGCCTGGCTGGCCCGGCACGCTCGCCCGGTTCGGTCTGTCCGCAGCGTCGGGCGGGTGGGCGTGCGCGTCGGCCGCGAGGCCGACCAGGTCGTCGTGGCTGGGCCCCGGCACGACTGCCGGGCGCCAGTCCGTTGCCAGCACGGCGCGCACCCGGGCGACGAACTCGGGATCGGCCAGCACCGAGGGCGCAAGCAGCAGGTTCTGCAGGCGGGTGAAGCGGCGCCACACCCAGGGATCCCGGCGGGCGGCCAGGTACGCCTCACCGTTGGTGACCGAGGGCGCGTCCGTACCCCCGCGGGCCGCCGCGACGGTGGCCGGGGCCGCCGGCCACGGCGTGAAACCGGTCGGGGGTGCGCCCCCGGCCACCCCGGCCTGGCTGGCGGGCGGCCCCCCTGGCCCGGCCGGGCGCCAGCGCAGCAGGCGGGCTGCGTCCTGGGCGCACGAATCCTCGAACCAGGGGGCGAACTCGGCGCGCAGAAGCTCGTCGAGCGTGTGGGCCCACACGGTGGGGTCGGGTGACGCCCCCACCGTCTCGGCGAGGCGGACAGCGGCGAGTACGGCGAGGGTCACCCCGCGGGTGTGGGCCGGATTGGTGATGACCGCCGCGTCGCCGACGGGCAGCAGCCCGAGCACCACCGGGTGCCCGTCGGGCACCAGCGGCCGCAGCCGGTTGGTGAGGTGCGACATCGCGCTCACCGGCGAGACCGGCTCGACCTGGCCGGGCTCGAGCCACGGGCCGAACATGCCGATGGAACGTGCCGCCGCGTCGAAGGCCGCACCGTGGCGCAGTACCCGGATCTCCGTGTCCTCCGGGAGCACGCCGAAGGTCATCGAGAAGACGTCCCTGTCGGCCGGGAACATCAGGCAGGAGTAGCGGTCGAAGGACGCCCCGGCGGTGTGCCCGCGGTTGAGCGGAAGGTCCGGCTCCGGGCCGCGCCGGCGGTAGAAACGTGAGTAGTAGGCGATGCCGCAGTCGGCCTCGGCCGGGGCAGGCAGGTCGGCGCCGGCGTCGACCAGCCAGCGGCGCACCGGTGAGAGCCGCCCGGCCGCGTCCACGACCAGGTCGGCCTCGCAGCTGGACCCGTCCGCCAGGCGCACCCCGCGGACCAGCAGCGGCCCCCGGCCCGGGCTGGCGGGTCCGCCCGCCACAAGCAGGCCGACGACCCGGGCCCCCGGCCGCAGGCTCACCCCGGGTTCGCGGCCCACCACATCGCGCAGCACCCAGTCGAGCACCGCGCGGCGACACCCGAGCACGACCAGCTCGTCATCATCGCCATCGCCATCGCCGCCGCGATTGCCGCCGTCATCGCCGCCGCCGGGCGGCGGACCGGTGAGGGTCGGCGGTGCGTGTTCGACCAGGCGGGTCTCCCGCGCGCCCGCGGCCCGCAGGGCGGCGAGGACGTCCGGTGCGTGCTCGGCGAGCAGCGACCGGCAGCGGGCGAGGAAGGCGTGTGAGTGCCAGGTCTGGGTCGCGCCCGGGCGATGCCAGCCCGCGATGCCCGCGAGGGTGCGGGGGCAGTCGTCGACGTCGCGTTCGAGCACGGTGACCCGCCAGCCGCGCCGCGCCAGCAGCAGGGCGGTGACCAGGCCCGACGCACCAGCGCCGACGACGACGGCGGTGGCAGGGGTGGTGGCGGTGCGCATCAGCAGGTGGCCCGGGCGCGCTGCGAACGCCGCGGGTCGTACGGTTCGCCGGCGAGCAGGCACTGCGGCGAGTAGCTCGCGCCGCGGCGGTCCCGCAGCAGGTTCATCCCGCCGCGGGCCGCGCCCAGCGCGCCGGTGACGTCGAGAGTGGCGACGGCCAGGCCGTCCTCCGGCCCGGTCGTGGCAAGCACCGACCCGTCCGGGTGCACGACCTTGGCGTTACCGACGAAACGCAGCGTGCCGAAGGCGCCGGTCTGGTTCGCCGACACCCAGACGACCTGGTTCTCCAGCGCGCGGACCTGGTCATAGAGATTGAAGCGGTGCAGGGAACGGTCCTCGGAGATGTCGGCGGCCGGGTGGGTGCGGGAGATCGGCCAGGCGGACAGGCAGGCGATGATCGCCGCGTCGGCGAGGGCGAGGCTGCGCCCCGCCTCCGGGAACGCCTTGTCGTAGCAGATCATCATTCCCATCCGGCCGAGTGGGCTGTCGAACGCGGTGAAGGCGCGCCCGGCCTCGTAGACGAGGCCTTCACCCAGTGGCTGGTGGACCTTGCGGTGCCGGCCCAGGACGCCGCCACCGTGCACGCACACCGCGCTGTTGTACCGGTACCGGCCGTCACGCTCCGTGTATCCGGCGCAGACCACCATATCTCCGGCGAGCGCGGCGAGCCGCGCGATCTCCGGGCCGTCCGGGTCGAGCGCCGGCGGCCCGCCTCGCTGCCGGTCACCCGGGTCGGGGACGCCGCCCCGGCGCCCCGGCGGGCCGTCCGGCCCGTCTCCGAGCTCGGTGACCGGGCCGCCGTGCGGCCGCAGGTCGTCCGCGGTGGGCGGCAGACCATGCAGGTAGCCGCCGAGTGCGCCCTCCGGCAGCACGAGGAGATCCACCCCGCGCTGCCGGGCCGCGTCGATGTGCCGGCCGATCCGGGCGAAGCATTCGTCCAGGTCACGGACAAACGGAGCGGCCGCCGCGGCGATCGTCACCGGTGGGCGGGCGGGTTGCTCCCGTTCGCCCGCCGGGTCCCCGCGGCGCACTGTGCTCACTGGTGCACCTTCCTCGTGTCGGAACTCGCGAATGGGAGAGTTCGGACACGCCCCTGGTCCCCACCGGGCCATCGCCCTGCTCGCTCGACCGTGAAGGTCCGGCATGAGTTCCGCGAGG
>NZ_JBFLUG010000111.1:0-25736 GCF_041008525.1 Parafrankia sp. FMc2
GAGTTCCTCATCGACTTCACCGTCCAGGTGCTGTTGGCGCTGGCCTTCAACCAGGGCAACCTGGCCCCGCAGGACTGGCTGCGCGCCCTGGTCGGCCGGGCGGATCTGCATGGCGGTGAGCATCACGTAGGTCCCGAGCGCCCGTTCGGCGAAGCGTTCGAGGAAGGTCGCGGCGATGTCCACCCCACCGCCCTTGTGGAACGCGCGGCCGGAACTGAGCTGGTGGGCCAGCGTGCGGGCGCCGCCGATCACCGCGCTGACGGCCAGCGTCCCGGCGCCGCCCCAGGCACCGGCCAGGGCGGCCGACCCGGCGACGAGGGGCACGTTCTCCTTGGGCAGGCCGAACGCGGCCGCGTTCACCGCGTTGGCCACGAACGCGCTGAGGAAGCCCACGGCGATGGTGGACTGGAAGTAGTCGTAGCCGGTTCCCCGCCAGCGGGGCGGCGATTCGGCGGCGGCCCAGTCGTTGTCCCACGTCTTGTCGTTCGGGTAGGGATAACGGTTGTAGTCCTTGCCGCTGTCGACGTTGGCGATCCCGTCCCGGAACCCCTTCACCTTCAGGGCGGGCAGGTCGTGGACGACGGTGTTGAGCGTCTTGATGCTGGTCGAGACGCCGGCGCCGACCAGGGCGCGCAGCCAGTCCTGCGGGGCCAGGTTGCCCTGGTTGAAGGCCAGCGCCAACAGCACCT
Source organism: Parafrankia sp. FMc2 (assembly GCF_041008525.1). NCBI lineage: Bacteria > Bacillati > Actinomycetota > Actinomycetes > Frankiales > Frankiaceae > Parafrankia > Parafrankia sp. FMc2. The sequence goes on from NZ_JBFLUG010000111.1 coordinate 690, forward strand.
GGACGGTGAAGTCGATGAGGAACTCCTGGCCGTACTCCAGCGACGCCCGTTGGAACGTCCGGCGGGCCTGGCCGACGAACTGGCCGGCCTGGCCGTCGACCGCGGCGTACTGGAGCCGGTTCGACTCCCGCCACAGGCGGTTCTTCCCGCGGAACTCGCTCGTGGGCCCCCGGTACTCCACCTCCCGGCCGACGAGGTCGAAGTGCCCGTGCTGGATGGAGAACCTGTTCAGCGGGCTGCGTTCCCACACGGTGCCGGACATGGACTGGAAGCGCAGCAGCCGCCCGTCCGCATCGGTCTCGCGCCACTGCTTCCAGTAGTTCTCGGTCTCCCGGAAGGTTCCGTTGCCCAGGTCGACCTTCTGCCGGAAGACGCCGCCCATGTCGTACTCCTTCCAGGCACCGGCGCCGGGCGGCGTGGCCGGTGGCCGGGGGGCGGTGTACTCCCGCAGCCGCCCGTCGACGAGCTGGCGCAGGACGTTTCCGCTGGCGTCGAGGTCACGCCAGGGCGTCTGGCCGGTCCCGGGCGGGGCGTCCCCGCGCCACGTCCCGTCGGGATGACCGAACTCGCGGACGCCGCGGCTGCCCGCGACCGCCGTGCCGTCGGCGGCCCGGATCTCGGCCTGCCAGGTACCGTCCGGCATCCGCTGCGCGGTGAGCGCCCTTCCCTTGTCCAGGGCGTGCAGGTCGCGGATCAGGTTCTGCACCCCGCCGGTGCGCAGGAAGTCGCGGTAGGAGTCGTCCCAGGAGCCGCTCCACCGCTCGTTGCGGCTGGACGTCCGGATCCCCTCCGCAGTGCCGTCGGTCCAGGTCCAGGTGCCCTTCCGCGGGTCACCCGAGGCCCGCACCGTGATCGGCGCGGGGGCCTGGCCGGCCGCGGCCGGCTGGTGGGAGACCCACTGTTCCGCCCGGGCGACGATCTGGCCCATCGTGTTGCGGACGGTCGTCGCCCCGTTGTGCGCCGGGGTGAACGGGCCGGCGCCGTGCTGGGCGGGGTTGAACGGCGGTGCCTGCGCCGGGTCGAGGAGGTGGACGACGTCACCCCCGGGGGCGGTGTACCGCAGGGCGAGCAGCTGCGGGGGGTTCCCGCCGCCGGGCATCGTGTCGACCCAGTGCCGGCCGTCGTTGAGGAAGTGCCGGTCGCCACTGCGGACGGTCACGCCCCCCGCGGTCTCCTTCCAGGGCAGCGTGCGCGGTCCCGCAGTGGGCAGGTTGCCGTCCAGCGACGCCCACGTGCCGTCCGCGGCCCGCCCGACCTCGAGCGTGTTGCCGTTGTCGAGCTTCAGGGAGCCGCGGACGAACAGCCCGTCGGGAGTGAAGTCGGCGATGGCGTTGTCCGGGGTGACGGTGCGGATCCCGGTCGCGACCGGGTTGCCGGCCGCGTTGACCTCCGTCCACTTGTAGATCACGAAGCGGCTGTCGCCGAGCAGCAGGCCCGGGTTGGGGAAGTCGACGGCCCCCAGCCTCGATCCGACGGTGTGTGCCACCCCCCGGCCGGCCACGCCGGGGATGTTCGCCGGGGTCTTCCACAGCAGGTCAGGAGCCTTCTGCTCGACCCACCGCTTGGTCAGCAGCGCGCCGCCGCCGCCGAGGGCCTCACGGGCCCGCACCTCCTTGCCCTGCGGGGACATCGCCGTGAACTGGTCGGAGACCCCGAAACCGCCGCCGGGGCGGGGGGCGACGGCGTACTCGTGGTACTGCAGGGCCTTCGACAGCGGGTTGAACGCCGACTCGTAGCCCTGGGCCATCACCGTCCGGCCGTCCGGGCCGGTGTGCAGGTCCTTCCAGCCTCGGGTGAGCCACTGGTGGTCCCGGGTGCCCTGGAGTGTCAGCTGGCCGTCCCGGTCGAAGCGGTACCAGCGCCACGACCCGTCCGGCTGGCGTTCGGCCCGGATGACGCCGCCGTCGAGGGTGGTGCGGTGCTCGCGCACCGCCCGGTTCAGACCGCCACTGGTCCTGGTGTCCGTCCACCGCTGGCCCTCCGGCAGGTCACCGAAGACGCGGATGCCGTGGCCCTGCGCGCCGCCGAACAGGCCACCGGTGCCGTCCCACTGGTGCCAGTACCGCCGGCCGTTCGTGCCACGGAAGATCTCCACGGTGGGCCGGGGATGGCCGCCGCCGTCCCCGAGGAACTCCCGGGCGTAGAGCGGCCTGTTGTTCGCGCCGACCAGTCGGAGCTCGCCGCCGGCCGTGACGACGACGGCACCCCGGGTGTTGTAGCCGGGCGGGACGGGGGCCTGGGGGTGCAGCGCCCCGGCCGGGCGGGGCGCGGCCTCCCGGTGGGCGGGCACGCGGGCGCCCGAGGCCCTGATCCTGGTCCACTCACCCGCGGCGTGGTCGATGGACAGCCAGGTGCCGTCCGCCCGCCCGTTCCGTTTGAGGAAACTGATCCGCTCGGAGAGGAGCGTGCCGTCGCGCCCGACGACCGTGTGGTCGCCGGAGTGGCCGGAGCGGCTCGTGTCGGTGATCCGGTAGTTGTGGTTGTCGACCTCGACCCGCACGTTCGCCACCGGTGCGTCGCCGCGGCGCAGCTGCTGGGTCTGGTGACCAGTCGCGTCCACGGTCATGTGGATGCGGGTCGGGCCGACCGCCCCGCCCGGGTCCCGGGGAGCCACGATCTCCTCGACGAGCCTGCCGCCCGGCGTGTAGACCTGCGACTCTCCGTGCGCGTTGCCCAGGCGGATGTTGCCGGTGTTCTCCACCTGCACGGTGGTCCAGTCCCGCTGCGCGCCGGCCGGGTCGAGGTGGCGGCCGGTGCCGGCGAGCACGTCGATCTCGACCGCGCCGAGCGGGCGCCCCGCCGTGTCGAAGACGTCCAGGCGCGTCAGGTTCCCGCCGGCGTCGTACTCGTGGAACCTCCCGTTCGGGCCGGTCTCGGCGAGCCGGAACCCGCCGTGGTCGAGCTCGGTGACGTTGCCGCGGATCACCTCGGTGCCGTGCGCGTCGACCACCGCACCCGGTTCGGGCACCGCCTGCGCGGCGCCGGGCGTGCCAGGCGCACCGGGCGCACCGGGCGCACCGGCCGTGCCGGGCGGCGGCGCGGCGTCGAGGTTCAGCCGCAGGCCGTGGGCGAGGTCGCGGCCGTAGCCGTGGACGGTCCCGTCCGCTCCGAGCTGGCGGACGTCACCCGCCCGCGACCCACCTGGCAGCCGGGGCCGCTCGATCAGGGAGAGCCGCAGCGCCTCGTCGTCCATCGCCTGCAGCCGGACGGGATCGAGCCCGAGATCGTCGAGCTGACCGCGGGCGAGCTCGAACCGGTTCGCGGCCGCCGCCAGATCCGCGCCGGCCTCCAGCTGGGCGGGGGTCGCGACGCTCTTGCCCTTGCTGGCGGCGGCGGAACCCTCACCGTGCGGGGTCGCGTTGATGTCCGGATGCAGCCGCTGGTAGGCCGACTGGGCGTCCGCGAACTGGTGCCGGGCGACCGTGAAGTCGGTCCAGGCCCGTTCGCTGGCCGCCGCCAGCGGATCCGCCACGCCGGCGGCCCGCAGATCGGAGATCATCTTCGTCTGGACGGACTCGAGGACCCGCAGGTCCTTCTCCGCGCGGACGGCCAGCGGCAGGTCCCCCGGCTGACTGGCACCGCCGCCGAAGCGAGCGGCGTCGAGGTTCGCCCGGGCCGCCCGCACGTCGGCGGAGATCCGGCCGAGATCGTCCAGGGCCGCGCTGACCTCGGCCGTCCGCGGTCCGTGGGCGCTGCCGCCCGTGCCCGTGCCCGCGCCGTCCGGCAGACCGGCCGGCAGGTGCATCGCCGGGGCCGCCGGAGCTGCCGGGGTCGCCGGAGCTGCCGGGGTCGCCGGGGTCGCCAGGGCCGCGCCGTGCCCCCGGGCGCCGGCGGGCGGCGGCGCGAGCAGGTCGAGGGCGGCGTCGACCGGATGGACCGAGGCGACCGGCGCCGGCGGCTGTCCGCCGTCCGCGCGGGCCACCACACCGAGATCACTGATGTGGACGGCCTGGAGGTCGCCGGCCCGGAGCATGCTCAGCTCGGTGAGGCCGGTGGGCGGCGCGTCGAGCGTGCTGGTGGGCGTGGCACCCGGGTCCAGCGTGACGTGGGCGACCGGGCCGGGCGTGGCGCTGTGCACTGCGGCCGGGTTCGTCGCGGCACCGTCGAGGCCCAGGGGAGCGTGCGCACCGCGGACCTCCACGCCGTTCAGCCCGATGTGCAGGCCGGGCTGGGCCAGGTGCGTGGGCAGGGCCAGGTTCGACGGTGCCGGGACCTGCGCCGCCAGCGGGCTGAGTGACGGCGGGCTCGGGACGGAGACGGCCGCCGCCGACGCCACGGACGGAGCCAGCCCGTCCGGCGTGATCAGCTGGCCGGTCGTGCTCGCCGCCGGGTGGGGGACGGGCTGCCCCGGCAGCGCCATCCCGTCGGGCGCGGTACCGAGGTTGAACGCGATCTGTGTGTCGGAGATCCGGACCGCGCTGATGTCCCCGTGGAGCGCGGCCCGGACCTCGGGCATGACGCCCGCCGGCAGATCACCGAGCGGGTTCAGCGCCGCGTGGGACGCCGTGCCGAACGACGCCGTGCCGAACGACGGTGTCGGGACGGACCCGAGCGGCAGGGCCGCGGACGACGGAGGGATGTCGAGGTGCAGCCCCGCATTGGCCGTACTGGCCGTACTCGTCAGGCCGGACGGGTCGAGCTTCGGCAGGGTGGAGAAGAGCGCACCAGGGGCGGCGCCGGTCGCGATCTTGCCGAGGTCCGGCACGGCGCCGCCCGCCGCGCCCGCGAGGCCCGGAGCCTGGACGGTGATCGCGGGCGTGTCCAGCCCCGAGAGATCGATCGCGCGGGCCGAGGCGCCGGACGCGAACGCGGCGTCGGAGGCGAACGCGGTGCCGGACGCCGACGCCGACGGTGGTGGGTCCGGCACGATGAGGCCGCTGTCGGTCCGGGTCAGGCCCGGCCCGTCCAGGTTGGCGCGCAGGATGCCGTCGCTGACCCGTACCGGCCCGCCCGCCACCTGCGCGAGCCGGATCTCGTTCGCCAGCGGCGCGTAGCGCTCGGACTGCAGCATCCCGCGTCCGAAGACCGCCAGCCGGAACGCGTCCCGGACGCCGAGGACGCCGATCTCCGCCGCGTTGATCGGCATGAAGATCCGCAGCCACTTCCAGCCGCCGAAGTTGTTGCTCAGGACCCGGCCGAACCCCTTCAGCCCGCCGACGAGCCAGCCGCCCAGGTCCTTGGCGTACCCGGGAACGGCACGGACGCTCGCGCCGACGGCGGCCGGCAGGGTTCCCGCCGCCGCGGTCAGCTTCGCCACGGCGGCGGATGTCGCCGCCGGGAAGGTGACGACGAAGTTCTTCAGCGAGATGAGGCCCTTCGCCGCCGCGCCGTCCGCCGCGGTGAACGCCGTGAAGACCCATAGTGCGCCGGTGCGGGTCGTGGCGGCGATCGTCCCGGCGATGTCGCCGATCCCGGCGATGACACCGGCGAACGTGATCGCCGTGAAGGCGCGCCAGAAGTCACCGGCGAGGGCGGTGATTGAGGCCTTCGCCGAGCCGCCCACGTTCTTCGCGAACTGGACCGCGCCCGCGCCGATGCTCTTCCAGGTCGACAGCGCGATCAGCGGCTTCGTCGAGGGGCCCAGCAGACCCAGCATGCCCAGCACCAGACCGGTGACGTTGGTCTTCCCCGAGGCGAAGTCGACCAGCGCCTTGGTCGCGATGACGGCGTTCAGGCCGAGCGCGACCAGGCCGAGCGGGCCGCCGACGAAGATGGCTACCACGGTGATCGCCAGCACGATCCAGCCGAAGATCTCCCAGAAGATCTGGCACGCCGTCTTCTTCGGGTTCGGCGAGTGGATCTGGCTGCGCGCCGCCCGCACCGCGCTCGCCGCGGTGTTCGCGGCCTTCTTCAGGTCCGCGCCGGCCTGGGTCGCGTCGCTGGCGAGTGTCGTGCGGCGCGGGTCGTCCGCGGCGAGGCCGGCCGCCCCGGCGAGCGCGGTGTCCGCCCTGGTCTGGGTCTCCCGCAGCACGGAGATGTAGGAACGGATCGCCGGCTCGGTCTGCTGGAACGCCGTGCGGACACCGCCGATGAACTCGCGCACCGCCGTCGACACGGTCTCACGCAGCCAGTCCGCCGTCTTGCCGGCGAACGCGCCCTGCCCGCTCTTCGCCACCACCTGGTTGAGGCCCGTCTCGGCGGTCTGCGCGTGCCGGGCCATGGTGGCCATGAAGTCGGCGACGCTGACCAGCGCCTCGGGGTCCCCCGGGGTGGGGTCGGCCTTCAGCCCCAGCGGCGACCAGTCGGTCGGTCGCGGCATACGGGCCTCCCGGTGGCGGGTCGGTGCGGTCCGAGGGGACGGCCCCTCCGCAGAGTGCAACGGCTCCGCGGACCCGGGCGGTTCGACCCGGCACCGGCAAGAATGGGGCCCGTGGAACGTGCGCAGGAAGCGGGAGTGATCCGAACGTTGGACGCCGGCCAGGTACGCGGCCTCCTGCTGAGGCGGGAGGAGATCGCCCTGCTCGACCTGCGGGAGGAGGATCCCTTCGCGCAGGAGCACCCGCTGTGGGCCGCCAGCCTTCCGCTCTCACGCCTGGAGGCGGAGATCCGGGAGCGCGTTCCACGCCCGGAGACGCCCATCGTGGTCTACGGAGAGCACGACGGCGTTGATCTGGCGCCGCGCGCGGTCGCCCGCCTGCACCAGCTGGGCTATTCCCAGGTCTGGGAGCTGGCCGGCGGGCTCGACGGCTGGCGCTCGGCCGGCGGTGAGCTCTTTCGGGACGTCAACGTGCCCAGCAAGGCGTTCGGTGAGCTGGTCGAGGCGGTCAGGCACACACCCTCGCTGCCGGCGCAGGAGGTCCGACGCCTGCTCGGCGAGACGCCGCCGCTCATCGTCGACGTACGGCGGTTCGACGAGTACCACACGATGAGCATTCCGTCCGCGGTGAGCGTTCCGGGAGGCGAGCTCGTGCTGCGCATCCGTGAGCTGGCACCCGACCCTCGCACGCCGATCCTGGTCAACTGCGCCGGTCGCACGCGAAGCATCATCGGCACCCAGTCACTCGTCAACGCGGGTCTGCCCAATCCGGTCACGGCGCTGCGCAACGGCACGATCGGCTGGAAGCTGGCCGGCCTCGGTCTCGACCACGGGGCCACCCGTCGCGCGCCGGCCCAGGTACGGGCGGATCACCGCGAGGCAGCGCGGCGCGGTGCCCGGGAGATGGCGCTGCGCGCGGGCGTGCGCCTGCTCGAACCCGGCGAGCTCGAGACCCTGGACGATCCCGGGCGAACCGTGTACCGCTTCGATGTCCGCACCGAGGACGAGTACGTGGCGGGGCACCTGCCCGGCTTCCGCCCTGCGCCCGGCGGGCAGCTGGTCCAGGAGACCGACCATTTCGCGCCCGTCCGGGGCGCCCGCCTCGTCCTCGCGGACGACGACGGGGTCCGCGCCACCATGACGGCCTCGTGGCTGGCCCAGATGGGCTGGGAGACCTACGCCGTCGACGCCGGCCCCGGCCTCACGGAGATGGGGCACGCGGCCACCCGGGCACCTGACCCGCCGGTGGTCGACGAGGTCGAGCCCGCGGAACTGGCCGCCTGGCTGGCGGCGTCCACCGCCGTGGTCGTCGACATCGGCCCGAGCCGGGAGTACGCACAGGGCCATCTGCCGGGGGCGTGGTTCGCGATCCGGGCCCAGCTCGAGCCGGCTCTGCGCAGGCTGCCGTCACACCCGCGCCTCGTCGTCACCTCGCCCACCGGCGATCTTGCCCGCTGGGCGGTTGCCGACCTCGCGGCCGGACCCGGTCTGCCGGCCTTCGCGCTCGCCGGAGGTACGCGGGCCTGGCGCGCGTCAGGTGCCGCGCTCGAGACCGGCGAACAGCGGTTCCTCACCCCGGCCACCGACCGCTACCGCCGGCCGTACGAGGGCACGGACAACGCCGACGAGTCGATGCAGGCCTACCTCGACTGGGAGTTCGGTCTGGTCGCACAGCTGGAGCGCGACGGGACCCACTTCTTCGCGCCGGTCTGAGTCCGACGCGGGCCAGGCCCCGGACCGGCCCCGTCAGGGCGATGTGCGCGCTGGGGCTCCTGGGGCTCCTGGGGCTCCTGGGGTTCGCGGTGTCCGGAGTCCGATAGGCCTAGCCCGGTCGAAATCGTCACGTAACGTGACAGACTCCGCCCATGGTCGACGCGCCTCGCGATGTGGGTGCCACCGTGGGTGAGGCCGCGGGGCCGGCCGGGCCCGACCGGCCCTGGCGTCCCGGTGACGTGGTGCTCGGGCTCTACGACGTCCTGGACGTCGTGGCCTCCGGCGCGATGGGCCTGGTCTACCGGGTCCGGCACCGCGGCTGGAACATCGAGCTGGCGGTGAAGGCGCCCCGCCCCGAGTTCGTCGCCACCGAGCGCGGGCGGGTCGCGTTCGAGCACGAGGCCGAGGCCTGGATGGCGCTCGGCCTGCATCCGCATGTCGTCAGCTGCGCCTACGTGCGCCGGCTGGGCGCGGTGCCACGGGTGTTCGCCGAGTGGGTCGACGGCGGCAGCCTGGCCGAGGCCGTCCGCAGCCGCCGGCTGTACCGGGGCGGGCCGGCCGAGGCGCTGCGGCGGGTGCTCGACGTGGCGATCCAGTTCGCCTGGGGCCTGGGGCCTGGAGCACGCGCACCGCAGCGGGCTCGTCCACCAGGACGTCAAGCCCGCCAACGTCATGCTGACCCGCGGTGGCACGGTGAAGGTGACCGACTTCGGGCTGGCCCGGGCGCGGATGGTGGCGGGCGGTCCGACACCGGCCGCCGGGGCGGCCATCGGCGCCGCGGGCGCCGTCGATGCCGCGGCCGCCCCGGCCGGCACCGTGCTGGTCACCTACGGCGGCCTCACACCCGCCTACTGCTCGCCGGAGCAGGCGGACGCGGCGGCCGGCCGGTACGTGCGGGTCTCCCGGGCCACCGACATCTGGTCGTGGGCGGTCAGCGTCCTGGACCTGTTCACCGGCGGGCCGCCGCCCCGGTACGGGCACCTCGCGGACGCGGCCCTGGAGTCGTTCGTGGGCCGGCCGCCGGCGAACCGCCCGCGCGTCACCGGGCCGGCCGACATTCCACCCGCCCTGCCCTCGGGGGTCGCCGACCTGCTCCGACGCTGCCTCGCGCGCCGGCCGGCGGACCGGCCGTCCCGCATGGAACAGGTCGCCGAGGAGCTCGTCGCCCTCTACGGCACGGTGGTCGGCGAGCCGTATCCGCGCGAGCGGCCGTCCGCCGTGCGCATGCTCGCCGACGGCCTGTCGAACCAGGCGCTGTCGCTGCTCGACCTCGGCCGGGCGGAGCAGGCCGAGGCACTGTGGGAGCAGGCGCTGCGGGCGGACCCGCGGCACGCGCACGCCGTCTACAACCAGGGCCTGCACCGCTGGCGGACAGGTGCGTGCACGGACCTGCAGCTCGTCGCCGAGCTGGCGGACATCCGAGCCGGCAACCGGCGGCAGCACTGGCTCGACGACCACCTGCTCGGGCTCGTCCATCTCGAACGCGGCGATCCCGGCAGCGCGGAACCGCTGCTCGCCGCGGCGGCCGCCCGCTCCGGCGCGTCCGGGCCGTCCGGCGGGCCCGACCCCCAGGTCGCCCGGGCCCTCGCATCCGCCCGCCGGGCAGCACCCGTGCCGGTGGCCCGGATCCTCGCCGGGCACCGCAACCCCATCCAGGCGGTGGCGGTCAGCGGCGACGGCCGCCGGGTCGCCGCCGCCGCGGCGGATCCGTCACGGCCGACGGGACCCGGCCACGCCGCCGCCGAGATCCGCGTCTGGGACGTCGACGGTGGTGCCGCCGCAGTGCCGGACACCGCTGGCGGACGATGCGTGGCCGTGCTGCCCGGCCACGCGGGCACGATCGGAACGATCGCTCTCGACGGCGCGGGACGGGTCCTGGTCTCCGGGGGAGACGACGGGTCGGTCGTGGTGTGGGACGTCGTCTCGGGGCGGCCGCTCCACCGGTTCGGCGAACACTCCCTGCGGGTGCGGTCGGTCGCGGTCAGCCAGGACGGCACGACCGCGGCGTCGGTGGCCGATGACGGCGCGCTCCTGGTCTGGGACGTCGCCGGCGGCCGGCTGGCCCGGGCGCTGCGGCGGCGGCGGGTCGACCACAGCCACGGCGAACAGGTCGCGGTCAGCGCCGACGGGCGGCGCGTCGTCCACTGGGAGCCCGGGACGAACCGGCTCCGGGTCTGGGACGCCGCCGCCGGCCAGCTCCTGCACTCGGTCCAGTTCCACCGGATGACCGGCCTGCTCGGCGCCGGCGGCCGGGTGGGCGTCGTCGACGGCGAGGGCCGGACCCAGGTCTGGGACACGGCGGCTGCACGTGAGCTCCGCACCCTCGCCGTGACGCGGCGCTTCGGCGCGGTCAGCGGCGACGGGCGGCGCGCCGTGATGTCCGTCGCGGGCGGCGTGGAGGTCTGGGACCTGGCGGCCGGCCGCTGCCTGCGGACCCTGCCCGGCCCGGGTGGAACCCCGCCCGGCCCGGGTGACGGCGTCCTGGCGCTCGACGACGCCGGTGAGGTGGCTGCCTGCGGCCAGGGCACCTCGGTACTGGTGTGGCGGACCGCCGGGCCGCCGGTGGCGCTGTCGCCGTGGAGCTACGCGCGGCCGCGGGACGCGGGCGAGGCGTCCCGCGAGGCGGGCGCCGTCCAGCTCGCGGCACGGCGCGGCGACCGGCTCGCGGGGGAGGGCCGCTGGGCGGAGGCAGCCGGCGAGCTCCGGGCGGCCCGCGGCGTCGCCGGCCATGAACGCGACGCGGACCTGCTCACCCGGTGGGCGGCCGTCGGACGGCACGGCCGGCGGACGGGCCTGCTGGGGGCCTGGCACCTGCGCGACCTGCCCGACCCCCCGGCCGGCCTGGCCGACCAGCTCGGCATCGCGGCCGGCACCCGCAGCGACTACTCGCCGCTGGTCGCCGGCGGGTTCGCGCTGAGCCCGGACGGCCGGCTGGCGTTGAGCCGGCAGCACTCGTCCGCCGTGCTCGTCGATGTCGCCACTGGCGAGCGCCGGCACCGGCTGTCGACCTTCGGGCCGCAGATCCGCTGCGTGGGGTTCACTCCCGACAGCCGGTTCGCGCTGACCGGCGGCGACGACGGGAGCCTGCTGGTCTGGGAGGTGGAGTCCGGGCAGCGCCTGTTCGCCCTCGACGACCACCCGGCGGCGGTGGAGGCCGTCACGTCCAGTGTGGACGGCCGGCTGCTCGTCACCGGCTGCCGGGACGGCACGCTGAAGGTCTGGGACACGGTGACGCGGCGGTGCCTGCGCACGATGCGGGACTCGCCGAGGTTCGTCACCGGGCTCACCCTCGGTGCCGACGCGCGTTTCCTCGTCTCCCACGAGTTCGAGGTGGTCGGCGGCCTGGAGCGCCTGCACTTCGCGTTCGTCTGGGAGCTGCCGCGGGACGCGCCTCCCGCCACCGTCCCGTGCTGGGTGACGAGCGCGCACACGACCCGGGTCGGTCCCGGCGGTTGCCTCGGGATCTCCGCCAGCAGCACCGCGAGCGCCCTTCGGTTGTTCGACCCGCCGACCGGTGAGCTGCGGGGCATGTTGCTGTGCGGCCGCGAACCGCTGACCAGGATCGAGATGAGCCAGGACGGTCAGCTCGCGGTCGCGGCGACCAGCGCGGGATCGCTGTGGGTCTGGGACCTCACCGGCGCCGACGACGGTGGATGGCACGAGCCGCGGCACCGGCTGACCGGCCACGACGGGGCGGTGACGGCGCTCGGGCTGACCGCCGACGGCCGGTTCGCACTGTCCGGAGGGGCGGACGGCACCGTCCGCGTCTGGGACCTCGCCGCGGGCAGCTGCCCGCGGAGTCTGCCGGCACACCGCGGCGCCGTCCGGGCGGTGCTCGCCAGCGCCGACGCGCGCACGCTGCTGTCGCTGGGCGAGGACGGCCGGGTACGGGCGTGGCAGCTCGACTGGGACCACGCCTTCCCGGCCGCGGTCGACTGGGACGAGTCAGCCCGCTGGCACCTGGACGCGTTCCTGCGGCGCCACCGCTGGCGCGGTGCCAGGTGGACGAACGAGGACGTCGAGCGCCTGCTCGAGGGCCTGCGGGACGCCGGCCTCGGCTGGATCCGGCCGGCGGGGATCCGCGCCGAGCTGGCCCGGGCCAGCCGACAACAACAAACCGAAGGGACGTGGTGATGCTTCTCTACTGCGGGGGCTACAGCTGCCAACGGATGATCTCCGTCTCGGTCATCCCCGGTGGAAACCCGGCCGCGCGGAAGGATCCCGAGCACTTCTCCATCACGTACGCCGTGTGCGCCGACTGCCGGACCACCTACTGCGACCGCTGCATGCTCGCCCGGCCGGGCCCGGCCGGCCCGCTGGGCGGCTGCCGCCGGTGCGACGGCGAGCTGCTCGACGGCTCGCACCGGGAGAGCCTGGCCGCGCGCCGCTACCCGGAGCCGGTGCTCCGGTTCAACGAGGGCACCGAACTGGCCGGCGAGGGCCGCCACCAGGATGCGCTGGCCGCCTTCGAACGGGCCGTCGCGGGGCGGGCCACCTACTACGCCGCCCACCAGGGCAGGGCTCGCGCCCTGGTCAGGCTGGGCCGGCACGACGAGGCGGACGCGGCGTACGACACGCTCCTCGGGCTCGACCCGACCAACGTCAGCGCGATCCTCGAGAAGGCCGACGGGCTCTCCGACCGCCAGCAGCTCGACGCCGCCGCGGCCTGGTTCGACCGCGCGCTGCGGCTGTCACCCCTGCACATGGTCGCGCTGGCCCGCCTCGCCTCGGTTCTCAACGCTTCCCGCCGGTACGAGGAGGCGCTCGATGCCGCCCGGCGCGTCAGCGAGCTGAGCAGGGACACCCGGGCGCTCGGCGTCACGGCCGGCCTGCTGGCCTACGCGAGCAATGTGCGGGCGATGGCGCTGCTGAACCTGGGGCGGAACGAGGAGGCCCTCGCCGCCGCGGACGAGGCGATCGAATCCGGCCCCGACATCCCCCTCCACTACGAGATGAAGGCCCTGGCACTGGAACGGCTCGGCCGCGCGGCCGAAGCCGACCTCGCCCGCCGGCTGGAGGCGGAGGCGGCAGGCCGGTCCGGGCGGTAGCCACGCGGCGATGGTTACCACCGGGTCACCGGAGCCGCCGAGAGGGCTGCGGCGCTTTCAGCTCGCCGATCTGGTCGTCGAACGGGACCTCAGGATCCACGCGATGAAGCCGAAAAAGGTCGATACGGTCGACCCGCAGGCGTCGCAGGCTGTACTCGCACTGTTGGCGAAGGTACTCGGGGCGGCTGAGAGAAACCCATTCCCGAGGCCGCGTCTGGGTTCGGCCTGCCTTGGTGGCGATCAACAGATGATCAGGGTATGGGTGCAGTGCCTCCCGGCGGATCTCTTCGGTCACACCGAAGCCATACGCGTCCGCGGTGTCGATGAAGTCGATGCCAAGCTCGACGGCGCGGCGTGCGACCCGGACGGAGTTGTCCCGGTCCACGGGTGGACCCCAGATATCCGGGTCGGCCAGGTGCATGGCGCCGAACCCGAGCCGGTGCACAACCTTCCCGCCCAGACTGAAGGTCCCGGAGCGGTGGATGCCGACCTGTCGGCCTGCCGTCATAGCTGCTCTCCCTACGCCTGGATCCGAGCGTTTCGCTGTGGTCGCCGCCCTTCCGTGTGATCGGTCATATCGGCTGCGGGCGCGGGGGAAAAATATCGAACCCGCGGTAACCAGGGCTGTGTCGGGGCGGCGGCGGTCTGCTGCTCGTCAATCTCAGGGGATCAGGGGCCTGCAAGGCCGATCCCAGCGACGCGGCGTTCCTGGCACACACCGCCGGCCTTTGGCCGGGCAGAAATGTAAGCGTTCTGGTATCCCCAGGGTCCGGAGCGGTTCATCTTCGGCCCCTAGGCTGCGCACGGTGCGTCACGGATAGCACGATCATCCTGGCCGAGCCCTGATCTTGTCAGCACGTCCTGACCGTATTCGTCAGCATCTCCCCAAGGTATGGAGAGGGCCCCGTGAACCGGCATCCTCGCAGGATCATTCGTGCCGTGACCGCCGCCGCGGCCGGTGTACTTGTCGTCGGCGCGCTGGGTGCCGTGGCGGAGGCGTCACCCTCCCGGGCCGCAGAATCCGGTATCGATGGAAGAGGCGGCGGCACCCTGCGGTTCGCCACCTTCAACGCCTCGCTCAACCGGGCCACGGCGGGCCAGCTGCGGACGGACCTGTCGACGCCGGACAACGCCCAGGCGCGGACGGTCGCCGAGATCATCCAGCGGGCCCACCCGGACGTCCTGCTCATCAACGAGTTCGACCACGACCCGGTGGCCGCGCGGCTGTTCGCCGACAACTACCTGGCCAAGAGCCAAGGCGGCGCCCAGGCGCTGCGTTATCCGTACCGGTACGTCGCCCCGAGTAACACCGGCGTCGCCTCCGGCTTCGACCTGAACAACGACGGCCAGGTCGTCACGACCCCGGGAGCCGCCGGCTACGGAGACGACTCCCTCGGCTTCGGTGCTTTCCCCGGGCAGTACGGAATGGTCGTCTACTCGCGGTTCCCCATTGACACCGGAGCCGTCCGGACCTTCCAGAACTTCCGCTGGAAGGACATGCCGGGCGCGTTGCTGCCCGACAACCCGGCCACGACGGCGCCCGCCGACTGGTACTCGCCGCGCGAGCTGGCGGCCTTCAGGCTTTCCTCGAAGAGCCACTGGGACGTCCCGATCCGGATCGGCCGGGAGACGGTGCACCTGCTGGCGAGCCATCCCACCCCGCCCACGTTCGACGGGCCGGAAGACCGAAACGGGCTGCGTAACCACGACGAGATCCGGTTCTGGGCCGACTACATCCGCCCTGGTGCGGGCTTCTACATTCACGACGACCGGGGCCGTCGCGGTGGGCTGAAGCCGGGCGAGCGGTTCGTGATCGCCGGTGACATGAACGCCGACCCGCTCGACGGTGACAGTGTTGCCTCCGCTGCGACCCAGCTGCTCAACAGCCGCTGGGTGAATGGCTCAGCCACCCCGACGAGCGCCGGTGCCGTCGAGGCCGCCGTACTGCAGGGCGGTGCCAATGCCACCCACCGCGGCGACTCTGCCCAGGACACAGCCGACTTCGCGGACACGGCCCCGGGCAACCTGCGCGCCGACTACGTCCTGCCGTCGTACACCCTCGCCGTTGCGGGCGCCGGGGTGTTCTGGCCGCGGTCCTCGGACCCGCTGTCCCAGCTCACCGGCACCTACCCGTTCCCGAGCTCCGACCACCGGCTGGTCTGGCTGGACGTCCGAACTCCCCGCCGCTGAGAGCGGAGGCCCACGGACGGGCACGTCGCGCCACGGCGCGGGGTGGGGCGGTATGGCAGGCGCGGCCCGTTCGGTCAGGGAGGCCTCGGCGGGCCCGGTGGGCCCATCGGTAGGGCGACAGGGCGTGTCGGGACCCGCCGGGCGGGAACAGTCACCGCGTGGCTGCATCCGTCACGACGCGCCCCGAACCACGGACGATCGGGGGAGAACGATCCCGATCTCCGCGGGTCATGGTGTTCGCCCCGTCACCACTGCTGACCGTGACGATCGAGGCGCGACCTGACGGGGCGAGTGACATCCACCTGCACGCGGGCGGTCAGGGGGTGTGGATCGCACACCTGATGATGGTGCTGGACGTCGAGGCCAGGCTGTGCGCGCCGTTCGGCGGCGAGACCGGCGAGGTGCTCCTGACCCTGTTGGGGCGCAGCGGTGTCGCCGTCCGGCCGGTTTCGGGGGGGTATGTGCACGACCGGCGCGCTGGACAGCGCGAGGCCGTGGCGACGGCTCCGGCGCCGCCGCTTGCCCGCCACGAACTCGACGGGCTGTACAACACGGCGTTGATCGAAGGGCTCGACGCCGGTGTGGCGGTCTTCGGTGGACCTGACGGTGCGGGCGTGCTGCCCGTCGACACCTACCGGCGGCTGGCGGCGGACCTGACCGGGGCGGGTACCCGGGTGGTGGCGGACCTGTCGGGGGAGTGTCTGACAGCGGCGTTGGAGGGCGGGATCGCCGTGCTCAAGGTCAGTCACGACGATCTCGTGCGGGACGGGCACGTCGACTCCGACGACCCGGACGAGCTGCGGGCGGTCATGGGGAAGCTGGCCCGTTCCGGTGCCGAGACGGTGATCGTGTCTCGCGCGGAGCAGCCGGCGCTGGCACTGGTCGGCGACCGCGCGGCCGAGATCCGCACGCCCCGGTTCACGATGCTCGACCACCGCGGCGCGGGTGACTCGATGACGGCCGGTGTCGCGGCCGCCCTGGCGCGCGGGGCGGACATGGAGCAGGGGCTGCGCCTCGGGGCGGCGGCCGGTGCGTTGAACACAACCCGGCACGGGCTCGCCACCGGCGAGCGGGACCTGATCGAACGTCTGGCGGCCCGGGTGGAGATCTGCCCGGCGGGCGAGGGCGCCACGCGCTGATGCACGCGCTGATCACCAACGACGACGGTATCGACAGCGGTGGTCTGCGCGCCCTCGTCCGGACCGCCGTCGCGTGTGGTCTCGACGTGACCGTGGCGGCGCCCGACGGCGAGCGGAGCGGGAGCAGCGCCTCCCTGTCCGCGCTGGAGTCGCAGGGGCGCCTGCTGGTGGAGGAACGCTCGCTCGACGGCGTCCCGGATCTGACAGCTCTGTCCGTCCACGCGTCGCCCGCGCTGATCGTCTTCGTGGGTGTCCGCGGTGCTTTCGGCCCGGAACCCGACGTCGTGCTCACGGGCGTCAACCACGGACCGAACACCGGGCAGGCCGTGCTGCACTCCGGCACGGTCGGGGCGGCTCTCACGGCGGTCACCCACGGCCTGCCGGCACTGGCTGTCTCGTGCGCCGCGGCGCAGCCCGTCCACTGGGAGTCAGCTGCGCTGGTCGCGGGCCGCGCGGTCGACTGGCTGCTGTCGTACAGCGGCGCGCCGTTCGTGCTCAACGTGAACGTGCCCGACCTGCCGTCCGAGCAGCTGCACGGAATGCGGCCGGCGGTTCTGGCGCCCTTCGGCGCGGTGCAGGCGCGAATCGGTGAACGGGGACGCGGCTACATCACCACCACCTTCAGCGAGACCTCGGAGGAGGCCGGTCCGGGCACCGACGTCGCCCTGCTCCGGCGGGGCTGGGCGACGATCACCGCTCTCGAACGGCTTACGGAGTCCGAAGCCATCGATGTCACACAACTCGCCTGGGACGCCGGCGACTGAGCAGCGGAAGCGCTGGCTCCGCGACCTGCCGAGGCAGCTGCGAACAGCTGGCCGCCGGGACCGCTGCACCGAGCCGCCCGGGTGCCGCGGCCGTGGGAGTCGAACACTCGGCCGTGTTCTGATGCCGAACCCGAAAACGCCAGCTCAACCAGACGATCCGCTCCGCACCTGACACATCGAGGCGCCTCACACCGAACGGATCAGAGGCCCTTCTGCCACCAAGCCTCACCGGGACCACACTCAGTCACCACCGCCGGTCGTGGTCCTGCCACCCGAGGCCTACGGGGCGCGGGACACGGTGCTGGGGATGGCGCCACGGCTGTCCGGGTCGGGGCCATCGCCCTGGCCTGTCTCGGACATGGTGGGCAGGGGTGAGGTCATCGACGCCTTGTGGTAGTGCTCCACGAGCGCGGTGCGACGGTACGGTGCGATGTTCGCGCGGGTGACATCTCCGTCATATCGTTCGACGACGCGGTCGTTCATGATGGCGAACCAAGCCCGAGGGACGAACACGATCGGTAGCAGCGCCGCGTAACTCGCCGGTAGTTGGGGTGCATCCGGAAAAGAACGCAACGTCTGGTAGGGGCGAGTCGGATTGGTGTGGTGGTCGCTGTGTCGTTGAAGCTGGAACAACGACAGGTTGGTGATCACCGCATCACTGTTCCAGCTGTGCTGTGGACCCACCTTCTCCGGCCGCCCGGATGCGGTGACAGCACGAGAAAGTCCGTAGTGCTGTATGTAGTTGACACCCTCGAGAAGGCTGATTCCGACGATGGCCTGGGCGGCGAGGAATATCAGCACGCCACTGCCGAATGCCAGGATCAGGGCCGCGAACAGTGCGGCGGTCAGCAGCCAGCCGAGCAGTACCTCGTTCCGTAGTGACACGACGCCAAGCCTGCGCAGGCGGAGCCGGTGCGCCTCCAGAGCCCAGGCCGAACGTAGAGCACCGAATACAGACCGCGGCCAGAACCGCCAGAACGTCTCGCCCAGGCGTGCGCTGGCCGGGTCGAGCGAGGTCGCGACCCGGACATGATGGCCGCGGTTGTGCTCGACATAGAAATGGCCGTAGCAGGTGGCTGCAAGCATCAGCCGGGCCAACCAGCGTTCCATCGAGCTTCTCTTGTGGCCGAGTTCATGCGCGGTGGTGATGCCAACACCTGTCACTGTGCCGACCGAGAAGATCACGCCAAGCTGGGCAACTGGCGACAGCTTGTTGCTGGACCATGCGGAGGCGCCAGCAAGTAGAGCCGCTCCAGCCAGTAGCAGGTAAAGGTACGCGCACCAACGGTAGTACCGATCCACCTCCAGAGTCGCGCATACCACTTCCGGCACGTTGGCCGAATCTCTTTTGGCGGTCCGTTCCATCAGAGGAATCGCGACGAAGACGAACAGTGGTGTGATCCACCAGTGCAGGGAGAATTCGGTACGATGCCACAATCCAAAGCCGGCGATGGTGACCAGCGGTACCATTAATGCCGTCAGCCACATATAACGCTTGCCGTCCTGCCAGGGTGCTCCTTCTGGCCCCGAGAGCACAGGCGCCATCCGGTCCTCCGATCTGCCGGTTGCTACCGTCACGTCACCGACTACCCACGCTGGCGATGCTTCACCTGACCCCGATGGGCACCGCGTGGAGGCACCAGTTTTTGTGCTGAGGGTGGACATTCGGTCGCAGCGTGGACCAGAAGCACTGTAACCTGTCTTCATGGTCCCTGTGCATGGTTCGACGACAGAGGGCAGTGTGGAGGGAGTGACAACGAACACCAGTGAAGCTGTGGACTCCAAGACGCTCGGGCCGGTACGGTCCCGACCGCGTTCAATGACCGACCTGCCACCGTGGATCGGCGGGCTGACGGTCACCATGATGTTCTTGGCGACTGGCGTGCTCATCACCTACACGCTTCTGCCATTACCTGGACAGGAGTCTCTGGGAAGCTGGAACTACGTTGCTTCTGCCGCGATCTATGTGGCCAGCATGCGGCTGCCCCGGCTGATACGGCGGCTCATGAAGAATTCCCTTTCCTAGTGCCATGTGCCGAAGCCGGGCGCTGTTGCGTTTCGAGGAAGCGAGGCGCCGGAATCCACTTTCTCCTATGGGATCTGTTGCATTCGGAGGGCCCGACGCACGCCGGACGTCCAGCCGTCCGCGATCGGACGGCGCGGGTGCGTTCGGTGAACGGGGCTGCCAGCCGAAGCCGTGGGTCGGTGCCGACCGCGGCCGGTGCCGGCGTGAGGAAGAACGCGCGGGCGTGAACGCGTCCCGGGTGCTGGGGGTCCGGAGTTGTCGGCCGGCGGGCCGGGTAGCCCGGTGGTTCCATCGTTCTCGACAGCGTTACTGCAGGTCCGGTAGCAGTTTTTGCATGAGCTCGGCCAGTTCTGCGGTGGTCGGCGGTGGAACGGGTGCAGTGATAGGAACAAGTGGTCTGATCTGGCTGAACTTGTCGGCGGTTACCCAGACGCACACCGATGCAAGGTAACCACTTGCGTCAGGTGACTGTGTGCACACGCTTCGCAGCCCTGGTCCGAGGTAAACATCGAGGGGCGGGCCCTGTTGGCCGGGACGGCTGCGCGCCGCGGCGAGCAGGGTGTCGGGGTCGGTGAGCGCGCCGCGGACGAGGAGGATGTCGCCGTTGGGCAAGTCGATACCGGGCTGGTGGTAGACCGCGAACGTGACGCTGCTGAGCGCGACCGCGCCGGCCGGCAGTTGCTCGCGCGTCTGCGACAACAGGTCGGGAATCCTGGCTTCGGTGTCTCGATTGCGGGTCAGCCCGCCAGCCGTAGCCGGCGCGGCGGTGTCCGGCGGGATCGCCGGGGTAGCTGGAATGTTCCCCGGCGCCGGTCCACTGTCGACGCCACCCCGGATCTCGATGCTGCAGGCCGCCAGCATGACCAGGACACCCAGAGCGACTGCGGTGTTGCGAATTCCGCGCATGGCCAGATCTCTCCCTCACACCCGGGGTGTCGGACCGCGGCTGCTTCACCACTCAGCGTCCCCCAGGACACTGCCGGTCTGCAGGCAAAACACCACACACCGGCAGCACCCGAAGGGGACCCGCCTCTCCCAGCCTGCACACGGAGACGATCCCCGAACGGCCGCACCTTCCTGCCAGCGACGCGCATCGGCCGACGCGCGGCGACCCGGCATCGCCTGCCTGTCACACCTCGTCGTGATCTTGTCGCTTGCCGGCAGGCGTTGACGTGACGAGATCCGCACCGGAGGGGGGCCGCTTTCTCGCCGTTGACAGCCACAGGTGCTCGACAAGATGGCCGTAAGCCTCCACCGAGCCGCCCTGTCACGAGATGATGACGGAGTGTGGTTTCCTGGTCGCGAAGGCACTTCAGTCGAGCGCACCCGCCCGCACCTCCTCTCTGCCACCGAGGCCAGCCCATGACCCAGCTCTCCCACGCCGCCATGTCCAGACCCGACTTCGGCATCCGCATCCCCGAGCGGATGCACCCCGCGGCCGAACAGATCGGCGAACACCTCCTGACCTGGGCGTCCCGGGTCGGCCTGGTAGCCGACGCCCGCGAGCGTGCCCGGCTGGACGCCGCCGGCTTTCACCTGTTGGCCGCCCGCATCCTGCCCGACGCCCCCCAGCACGCCGTCGAGGTCTTCGCCCAGTGGGTGCTGTGGCTGTTCCACCTCGATGACGAGCAGGACGAAGGGGCGATGGGCCACAGCGCCGAGATCGTGCACGCCACCTACGCCGCGATCACCTCGATCATCGAGGGGCAGCCCACGCCCGCCGCACCCCCTGCCTCGGTCACTGCCCTGGCGGACCTGTGGCCCCGCACCGCCCGAGGGATGTCCGCACAGTGGCGTCGCCGCATCCTCGAGCACATCCACCACCACCGCGACGCGTTCCTCACCCAGATCGCCCACCGGCAGAACGGCACCCTGGCCAGCCCGGAGGAATACCCGTCCCTGCGCCGGGACGACAATGCCATGTTCATGTTCGACCTGCTGGAAGTCGTCCACCGGACCGAAATTCCCCCGGCCCTTGTCACCACCCGCGGCTGGACCGAGTTGTGCGCGGCTTCCAGTGACATCGTCGCCTGGTGCAACGACGTGGTGTCCCTGCCTCGGGAAGCCGCGCGCGGCGAGACCACCAACTACGTCATCGTTCTCCGCCACGCCACGGCCTGCGACGAGCACACCGCACTCGAACAGGTACACACGCGCATCATCCAACGGCTGCGCGATCTCGACGAAGCCGAACGTGCTGTCCTCGCCGACGCGCAGCACCTGGAGCCGACGATGGACCCGGACCGGCTACGCCTCGTCATCCACACCATCCGCGATATTCCAGGCACGCACCTGGCCTGGATGTTCGCCTCCGGCCGTCACCAGTAGCAGTCCGCGCCCCCGGCCACCGCCGACCTTCCCGCCGCGATCGCAGGTGTTTCAGTGGGCCTTGTCGAATGCCTCGACGACGGTTGACGCGATACGGCCCCGGTCGCTCACCGTGTAGCCGTTGCTGCGTGCCCACTCGCGGATGTCGGCGGTGCGGTCGGTTCCTCCCGAGCGCGGCGAAACGGCGCGCGGGGCGCGCCGTCCGCTGCCGGCACGGCCACCGGAACGGCGACCCGTCGCGACGAACGAGGCCAGTGACTCCCGCAGCTTCGTGGCGTTCGCTTCGGACAGGTCGATCTCGTACTGTGCGCCGTCCAGCCCGAATCGGACGGTCTCGTCGGCGGTCTCTCCGCTGAGGTCGTCGATCAGCGAAACGATGGTCTTCTGTGCCATGAGCGTTCCTCGTCCCTATGCGCGGACCGTGTATCCGCGACGTATTGCGTACCGTATCCTGTGATCGGCGGGATTGGTTCGTCGCAACTGTGAAATTGGTTAAACATGACTGAAAGTCTTCTGGATGGGAGTGTTGCCACCCCGCGGGTGGAGCACCCTTGGGCGGCACATGAGTCGGGAAGGGGTCATGTGGCGGGAAGGGGCCATGTGTATGGGCCACCCTCCCTCCCGACAGATCGGCATCGCCGAGCGAGACAGCCCCGCGGCCAGTCCGGCGCCGATCAAGGCCGCCGGCCGGATGAACCTGCCGGGAGAGGCACGCCGGCCGCCCCGCGCATGGCTGCGCGCCCGTGAGGCTAATCGGTTTCGGTGGCGGTCATGGCGATCGGGAAGTGATCGGACTAGCCCGTCTCATCCACGGTGGCGCTGATGCCGCCGAAGGGGCGGGGCCGGAGATCGTCGCCGGTGTCGACCAGCTCGGGAAACGCAGGACATCCGAGGCGCTGGTTGTGCCGGCGGGTTAGAGGTGAGGATGCGTCCTTCGGGTGCGGTGGTGTAGGCGACACCGTTGACTTTGAGGCCGGCGGCGTTGAGCAGGGTGATGGTGCCTCCCTGATCGCCCAGCGTGAGCGGTCTCGGGATCGGGAGACGGACGGTGTCCCCGGCGGGGAGGGTGAGGGTGGGGAGCGGGGCCTGGTGCTGGGCCCGGTCGGGTTGACCAGCGCGGCGATTATGCGGACCTGACGGTCGGGTTCGCCGGGGGCGGGACGGCCGTCAGGTCGGCGAGTGGGATGCCGGGCAGGGTGTGGCCGGTGGTGTCGTCGGTGTGCCAGGCCTGGCTTTGGAACGCGAGGCACACCGCGATCCACCGATCGGGGAAGGACAGGATCAGTGCGCCGTCTTGCCAGACCCGTCGCCGGCAGTGATCCGGCCGGTGTTGCCCTGGTTCAGGTGAATGATACGGATGCCGTTGCCGGGGGCGAACCCGAAGATCTTGTCCCGGCTGTTTTCGGGGCCCCACCGTTGCCCGAACGCGTAGAGGCAAGCGGCGAGGTCGCCGGTCGCAGTCTTCCCAGCCGAACCGGAATCTGGAACCGTGGCATCCGTACCCGATAAGCATCCGTCGCGGGCACCATGACGGCGGTCCGTGCCCAGCGGTATCTACGGTCACCAGCAGCGCCTGCTCGATCAAGAAATCGTTGGGAAGCCTTAGAACGCCCGGGATGCCATGGGTGCGTGTAGGGGGCCGACGATGAGTGATCCGCAGGATCAACCGCGCCCGGTTGCCCGCCATTCGCAAACCGCCAGTGTTGTGCTGCTACCCCGACGGGTCGTTCCGGTCCCAGATCGGAGACCTTCGGGTACGCATCATCTCCTGCGAGATCACCATCACGACTCCGGGCGGGCGGCGCACCGAGGCCTACCGGTTCGCGACCACGCTGCTGGACCACCACCGCCACCCCGCCCGTGAACTGATCGAGCTTTACCACGAGCGGTGGGAGATCGAGTCGGCTTTCTACGAGCTTGAAGAAAACCATGCTCGGCCGGGTGCGACCGACGCCTCGTGTCCGGCGTGCCAGATGATGTCTCCATGACGCTTGAGACGATGCGCCTTGCCGCGAGCGGCGCGACGGACGCCGGTGGCCACGCAGTGGGGGAGACCGCCGGAGAGGGGAAGGCGGAGGCGGGAGTCCCGGTGACTGTCGCCGCTCCGCGGCCCGCCATGTCCACGCCCGGGTCGCCGGCTCGCGGCGCGGTCATCGTTCTCGCGGATGCGCGGGGGATCACCCCGTACGTGCTTTCGGTGTGCGAGCAGTTGCGTGACGAGGGATGGTTCGCGTTGACGCCACACCTCTACCACCGCGACGGCGTTGCCGAGGTGCCTCTGGCCGACGGTGCCGCGAAGATGCGGACGCTGACCGCGGACGGCATCGCCGCCGACCTGGACGCATGTCTGGAGTACCTGGCCACGGCCGGGTTCCCGCCGGGTCGGACCGCGGCCATCGGGTTCTGCATGGGTGGTACGGCGGCGTTCCTCACCGCCGCGCGCCGCGGCCTGGGCGCCGCGGTGTCCTTCTACGGCGGCGCCGTCACCGAGCCCTACTGGTCCGGAGCCCCGCCGCTGCTGGACGTCGCCGGCGGTCTGCGCACCCCGTGGCTCGGGCTGTACGGCGAGAACGACACCTGGGTCACGCTGGAGGAGATCGGGCGACTGCGTGCCGAGGCCGCCGGGGCCTCGGTGCCGACCGAGCTGATCAGCTATCCGGGCGCACAGCATGCCTTCCACACGCCCGAGCGGCCCTCGACCCACGACCCGCAGGCCGCCCGCGACGCGTGGGACCGGATGCTGCGGTGGCTGGCCACCCACGTCGAGCCGGCCTGAGCGCGGGCGGTCCCGCGGGCGCTGTCACGTTCCGAGGGACGGCACGCACGCGGCACGGCGACCAGGTCGTAACACGCGAAATCGTGCAGTGGTGAAAACGTCGCAGTGAGTCCCCGTCCGGCACGAGAATTCCTTGTTGCCGCTTGCTGGGCTGCCTCCGCCGCGCTCTCCGGCCACGAGAGACGGCGTGACGGAAAACGCACAAAAGATTTACGTCGCAATGAACGGGCAGTTGTGACCGCCCACGGCATCCTGGCAAATAGTCGCACGCGGAACAGGTCGCGATAATCATGCATGGTGAAATACGGAGTTGACCGCGCCGGCTCTGTTGTATCGGCCGTGACGGTCCCCGGACCGGTGGCCGGGCATGATCGACCGATGAGTCGAGGTGCGGTCGCTCCGCCGGTTCCGGTTCCGGTTCCGGTTTCGGTGTCGGAGTTCGCGGGGTTCCGGTTTCCGCCGGAGGTGATCGTGCTGGCGGTTCGCTGGTACTGCGGTTCGCGCTGTCGTACCGGGATGTCGAGGAGCTGCTCGCCGAACGGGGCCTCGAGGTTGATCACGTGACCGTGTACCGGTGTTGCGCCATGAGGCGTCTTGTCGTATCCCCAACGTAGTTGGGGGGAACTTGGAGGGATGTTCTCGGGTCCAATGGCTAACCCGACGCCGAAAGGCCAAGGGAACGGCGGGCTCAACCCGTCAGTGCATCAACCGCTCTGCGACAGTAGCAGCTGATTGAGCCTTTCGGCGGGCGTGTCCCAGTTCAACGTCTGCCGCGGGCGACGGTTCAGCAGGTCAGCGACACGGTCG
>NZ_JBFLUG010000112.1:0-25112 GCF_041008525.1 Parafrankia sp. FMc2
GAGGTGCTCTATGGTCGCGGGGGCTCGGGGATGGGTATACGCGACGGGGCCTGTCGCCGCCGACGGGCCACCGGGCCGCAGGTCCCGGCCCCCGGCGAGATCGACAGTGGAACCGGGAATCGCACCGGCGTACAGTCCCCACCCGGCAGATCTCCGACACCGGTGTCAGGACGCACGCTTCAGGCACTGACAGGCAGGTACGGCGCTGCCGCGAAGGCGCGGAGCAGCACGGCGCAGGGCGTCCGGAGGCCGAGCACGTGGCGCAGCACTGGGGAGAGAGATGACAGACGATCTTGGGGCGGCCGGTCTGCGGTTCGAGCGGGACGGCGTGATCGGATGGTGTGTCATCGACCGGCCCGCGGCGCGCAACGCCCTCACTCCGGCGATGTACTTCGGCATCAAGCGGGCCGTTCGGCTCGTCAACAGCGATCCCGATCTCGCGGCGCTCATCATCACGGGCACGGGTGACGTGTTCGCCCCGGGCGGCGACCTGGGTGGTCGGGCCGAGCCCGGGGACTCGCTTCCCGACGACCTCGGCAGCGAGGACGTCCTGCCCTTCCTGACCGTGCGGGACAGCCGGGCACCGGTCATCTCGGCGGTCAACGGGATCTGTCAGGGAGGCGGGCTGCTGATCGCCATGCTGTCCGACATCGCGGTGGCCAGCGACCGCGCCACCTTCCGCGTGCCGGAGCTGCTGCGCGGCATCCCCGACGCCGTCTACGCGGCCGTTCTGCCCGCGCACGTGGGGCTGGCGATGGCCCGCGACCTGATGCTTTCCGCGCGCCGGTTCGGCGCGGACGAGGCGCAGCGACTCGGGGTCATCAGCCGGGTCGTCCCGCACGAGCAGTTGCGGGATGCTGCCCTGGCGGCCGCCGGTGAGATCCTGCAGACCGCCCCGCAGGCCCGTATGCACGTCAAGCGCATGCTCAACGAGCGGTACGGCCTCATCGACTTCCAGACGATGACCTGGGCGTTGCAGACATCTCCCGAGCTCCGGGAGGGAATGCGCGCCTTCATGGAGAAGCGTTCGCCCGCCTGGATCCCCCAGGATCCCCAGCCGGCGCCCCGCGATCCTGCCTGACGGCGACGGCGACGGCTGGCCCGTCGCTCGGAAACAGCCATCGTGTTTCTGTCGGTGGGTCCCGGTACGCTCCTCCCGTCACATTCAGGGGAGGGTCCATGCTCGGTTTCGCCGCCCTGCTCTTTCTGCTTTTCTGCATGCCGTTGCTCGCGATCTTCGCAGCCATCGGCCTCCCGGCCGGTGTCGCCGCCGTGCTCGCGGCTCTTCTCGCGGGCCTGCTGTTGGGGGGCGCTGCTCTTTTGCTGGACGAGCGCCTCCCCACTCTCGCCAGTGTCGCCGGGACGGCGGCGGAAGGGGCCTTCGTCCTGACCGGGGTCGGCGTCGTGGCCATCGTCGGGATCGGCTACCACAGGCTTGGTCTCACCCCCGGTTTCAGCGCGCTCGCCGCTCTCGGTTCTCTCGCGTTTCTCCTCATCGTCGTGACGCTCGCCGGAAAGCGAGGAGGTCCGGACCGGCGGCGACTGTCGGAACAGCTGGCATGGGAACGCGTTCACGACGGCGAGCTGCACCCGACCACGCTTCTCACCACCCAGAAACTCATCCATGCCCTGCGGCGGGCCGGCGAGGGCAACGAGGCGATCGCGCTGACCGAGGAGACCCTGGCACGCGTGCTCCACACCCGGGGGCCCGACGACGAGGATGCCTTGCGCTTCGCCGCGCTGCTGGTCACCCTCAAGGCCGACTCGCCCGCATACCGCGAGGTCCGGGCCTTGGCCGAAGATGTTCTTCCGCGGCTGCGCCGGGTGCGCGGCGAGGATGACCGGATGACACTTCAGGTCGCTCGGTGGCTCGGGTTCATCATGATCAGAATGGGTGAGCCCGCCGACGCTCTGCGGCTGCTCACCGACGTCCACGATCGCCTGTGCCGCGCCCAGGGCCCACGCGCGGAGGAGACGCGCGCGACACGCGCCCTGCTCGACCAGCTCCAGGCCCAGCCCGGGCCGCAGTAGGGGTCCACCTCGCGCTTCCACCGCGCCCTCACCGCCAGCCGCCGCGCCCACCTGGCACATCTTCCTCATTTCCCGCAGGACTTCGGCGCTTTCTTTCTCTCCTTCCGGATGCTCGGGAGGTGACCTTTCTCCCAGTGGTGTCACATCTCATTCGAGAAATGCGGGTGAGTGCGGCATCGATGCGGTCGGAGGTCTTTCCAGGTGCGTAGCATCATCGCCGATGTCCTGGTCGCCGTGCGGTCCACACGGCGACCCAGGACTGCGAAACAGGCATCGGTCGCGGGGCGCGCGGTGAAAGGGGCTGGAACCTGTGGCAGAGCCGGAGAAGGGGCCCGACGGGGGCGGGCGAGACCACAGCCTGGACGCGTTGCGGGGCATCCTCATGCTGGTAGGCGTCTTCGTGCATGTCGCGACGCTGGGCGTCGACCCGGTGTTCGACGGTATCGCGCGGGCCTCGAGCCTGTTCCGCATGGAGGCCTTCTTCGTCATCTCCGGATTTCTTTCCGCGCTGCTCGTCGCCAGGTACGGCGCGGTTCGCGCGGTGCGCCGGAGATGTGTCGCGGTGGGGATTCCGCTGCTGACCACGCTGGTCCTGGTCAACCCGCCGACCCTCTGGATGATCAGCGTCTTCCACGGCCGCGAGGCGTCCTTCACCGAGTACCTGCGCGCCGCCGCCGGGCCGGCGTTGACCGGCCGGCTGAACTGGTACCTGCACCTGTGGTTCCTGCTGGTGCTGCTCGGTTTCGCGCTGCTCACCCCGGCGGCGGCGCGCGCACTCGCCGCGCTGACCCGGACCCGCGGCTACCAGCGGGTGACGGCCGGGCGCCCGGCGGCGTTGACCGTGCTCACGCTGTCGGTGCTGGTGGCCATGGCCGCCGGGCGGACGTGCTGGAGTGTGGCGATCGAACCGGTGCTCGGCGCCGGCTTCCACGCCGACATCGTCCGCAGGGTCCTGGAGTTCCTGCCGTTCTTCCTGCTCGGCCTGCTGCTGCGACTGGACCAGGCGCGGCTCATGCCCGCCTTCCGCCGGCCCACACCCGTCCTGCTCGCGGTTTCCGGGCTGCTGCTGCTCGCCTCATGGCGGCAGTGGGTGGACGTCCTCTCGGTGGGCACCGGGCGCCTGCTCGTCGAGACCCTGTTCGCGATCCCGGTGACGGCGACCCTTTTCGCGGTGGCAGGACGGTTCGGGACCCGGCCGCATCCCGTCTTCCAGTACCTCTCGGACGCGTCCTACACCGTCTATCTGCTGCACTTCTTCTGGATCTTCTTCTTCGCGCGCGTCCTCGGCCTGGACCCCAGCCTCGGGTTCGGCCAGATGACGCTGCTCGTCGTCGCCACCTACGCCGCCACGTTCGCGACGCACCACTTCGTCATCCGGCGGTCCGCGGTGCTGCGGATGATGTTCAACGGTAAGCGGGCGACCACCCGCGGCCACAGCGCCGCCGCCCAGGGGAGCATGCCGACGCCGGTACGTCCCAGCCCGCAGGCCCCGTCGGTCCCACCGGCTGCGGCGGCTGCGGCGGCCGCGGCGAAGCCCGGCGTGCGGCGACCGGCACGCCCCGTCATCAGCAACCCGCGATCGACCCGGGTCCCGCGCTGCTCGGCCAGCCCGGCCACGGCGCCGCGGCCAGGCGGCCCAGGCGGCCCAGGGGGGCCGGGCGGGGCGGGTGAACCGGCGGTCAGCCCGAGGCTGCCGCACCACCGGCGGACGACGCGGCCAGCGCGGCGAGGAGGCTGACCCGAACGGCGTCCACGGCTGCCCGCAGCGCCTCGCCGAACGCGGTGGTGCCGGCGACGGCGGCTGCCAGCGCGCCGGCCTCGGCGCGGCGCTCCGCAGGTACCAGGGGAGCGGCCAGGCCGAAGGGCTGGAGAGCGCCCAGCAGCGCCGCGTCGGCCGGCGTGGCGGCCCGCGCCGAGGTGAGAACCGCGGCGAGCCGCTCGCGTACGGCCTGCACCGGCGCGGGTTCGCTGACCGGGTGCCGGGTCACCCGGAAGACCAGGGCGACCCGGCCCTTCTCCTCCGCGAGGATGCCCCGCTCCACCAGCGCACGGGCCACCGTCTCCCACAACGGCGCCACAGCCTGGGGGAGCGCGGCGAGGGCGGTCTCCAGGCCCACCGGTGTGCCCGCGTGCAGGACCGCCTCGTGCGCGGCACGCAGCAGTGGATCGGCGTCGGCGCCCGGCCCATCCGCTCCCGCCACGAGGACGCCGTCGTCGAAGCGCAGGTGCCCGGCCTCGGTCAGCTCGGCGACGAGGGCGGCGGCAAGGCCCACGTCGGCTCCTACACCGGCGATGTCCTTGCCGTTCTCGTCCAGTGCGAGGAGCAGGAACTTCTCGGCCATGGTGATGTCCATGCGAGACATCATCGCGGCTGTTTCCCGGGTTGACAAAGGCGATGTGCCGGGCTGGAAATACACCTGGAATACACCCTGAACATGCCCCCGGTTTCCTGTTCTGTTCACCTCGTGGATTAGCTGGCCGTTCTCTGGCGCGTCGGGGTGGCCCGGCCGGCGCGGAATGCCGCCGGTGCCCCGTCGTGGCGCCGGGAGAGGACATCGCCGGTCAGGGCGAGCTGGCGCGGCTGGCGGCGGCGCAGCAGCGCCGACAGCCGCGCCGCATGGTCGGCTGTGCCGCACCAGAGCGGCAGCCCGACCACCACCGGGCCGCCCTGGTTCGCCGGCTGTCTGCGCACCACCAGATCGGGCCAGGCGGCTGCCGCGGCCCCCGCCGATGCCAGCGTCCGCTCGACGAGGTCGATGACCGCCGCCGGGGGCACGGGCCCGGCGGCGCCCGTCGCCCGGTGCGGCCAGCGCAGCTCACCCGCGGTGGCCAGGTCGCGGTACCAGGCGATCTGGTCCGCACGGGCGGCTGCGCGCAGGGCCTCGGCGGTGTCCTGCCCGCGCAGCACCGCGACGGCACGTGCCGCCCGCGCAGGATCGGGGAAGCGGGCCAGCCGGAGCAGGTGCTGGCGGGGCACGGTGCCGCGCCGGCTCGCCGCCCCGTCCGCGAGGACGGCGGTGCGGGCGTCCACGGTGACGAACCGGGTGCCGGCGTCCGCGAGGCGCAGCCACAGATCCCAGTCCTCCAGGCCGGCGTCGAGGCGGCGCCAGCCGCCGACGGCGGAGGTGACTCCGGCCCGGTGGGCCACCCGGGACGGCTCGAACAGCGGTGAGGCGACCTGCAGCTCCGGGTGCCAGAGCAGGTCGAGCGGGCCGGTCGCCGAGGCGCGGCTGCCGTCCGGGCCGATGCGGACGGCTCCGGTGGCGGCGACCTCCGCCCCGGCGGCGCCGAGGGCGTCCAACAGCCCGGCGAGGTGGTGCGGCAGCCAGGTGTCGTCATGGTCCAGATAGGCGATGATGCCGCCGCGGGCGTGCGCGATCCCGATCTCGCGCACCGGGGCCGGGTGCCCCTGCCGCTCTGCCCGCAGCAGGCGCACCCGGCTGTCCTGGCCCGCGTGGGCGGTGACCACCTCGTCCGTGTCATCGGTGGAGCCGTCCGAGATGACCAGCAGCTCCCAGTCGGTGACCGTCTGGGCCTGGACCGAACGGAGGGTGGGCAGGATCCGCGCCGACCGGTTGTAGGTCGGGCAGATCACCGAGACCGCGGGAGCGGGCATGACGGCTCCCCGCCCTCAGCCGAAGATCGAGCGGACGGCCGGGGCGAGGTAGGTGCTGACCAGCCAGCCGCCGGCACTGATCCGTCCGATCTCGACCTTGGCCAGACCGGTTCCGCCCAGCTGTGAGGTTCCCTCCCGCGGGCTGGTGCCGTCCGGCAGGCGGATCACGTCGAGTCGGTGGAAGGTGGCCGAGACGGTCTCCGGTCCGCCGCGGACCGGGACCACAGTGCCGATCGGGGCGAAGCGCGAGCCGGTGTCCGCTGTCTGGCCGCTGGTCGTGGCGGTCGCCACGGTCTCGCCGCCCAGCAGGCCCATCCGCCGCAGGTCCACCTGGTATCCGGCGCGGGTGGCCGCCGGGTCGCTGCCGGTGGGCAGCGCCAGCAGCACCTGGCCGTCGGCCACCACGTACCCGGCCCGCACCGTGCGCGGGACGTCCAGCGAGAGCGCCCCGGCCACGCACAGCCCGACGAGCAGGGCCGGGACGAGGACGAGCCGCGGGATCCGGGCCCCGGCGTCCCGGGCCTCGACGAGCAGCCGCCACCCGGCGCGGGTGAGCAGGAACAGCATCGCGCCGATCAGCGCCAGGGCGGCGACGGCGCCGACCGGTCCCATGGCGACGAGGCCGCCCAGCCACGACTGGGCCGCGAACGCGACCAGGTAGACGGGAAACAGGATGCAGCACAGGCCGAACAGCGCACTCCAGCGCAGCCGTGGCAGCTCCCGCCGGTACCGCCCCCCGAAGAGGATCTTCGCGGTGGCGCGCCGGGCGTCCGTCATCGACTTGCGGCGCAGGTGCGGGATGTCGAGGTGCGACATCAGCGCGATGTACCCGTCGAACTTGACGAAAGGTGTGAGGTTGAAGATCCCGTAGAGGTAGCAGGCGAGGGCCAGGCCGACGACGGCGTCGTGCGCGTCACCGGGGGGCAGCGCGAGGCTCACCAGCGCGGCGATCCCGGCGCACACCCACTGCACGGCGACGCCCGCGAGCGCGGTCGCGACCCGGTACCGGGAGTGCCGCAGACGCCAGCCGTCGGAGATGTCGCAGAAGAACGCCGGCGTCAGGTAGAAGAGCATCACGCCGAGGCGGCGGGGCCGCCCGCCCAGCGCCGTGAGCACGGCGGCATGCCCCATCTCGTGGACGGCCGTCACCAGCAGCAGCCCGCCGAGCACGATGCCGTACTCGGGCAGCCCGAGCGGGTGGCCGACCACCCGGCGCAGTGACCCGCCCTGCCAGGCCAGCGCACCCAGCCCGGCGACCGCGATCGCCACGTAGATCCCGCATGCCACCGGCGCCATCAACCGGCGCAGCGCCGGCCGGAAGCGGCCCAGCACCCGGCTGGGGTCGACCAGCGTCACCTGGATCGACATCGGCGGCTGGTAGCTCACTCGCCGCGGCATCCGCGGTATCGGTAGCCAGCCCAGGCGGCGGCGCGGCCGGGCGGGTCCCGCATCGGCGAGGTCCGCCGCGTCGACGACCAGGCCACTGCGGACGAAGGCCCGCAGCGACCGTGTCACCACCTCGGGCGACCACGGGCTACCGAGGTGCGCGGCCAGTTCCGCCGCGTCGCGGGTGCCGTCCAGGGCGGACAGCAGGATGGCTGCGTCCGCCCCGACCCGCAGGTAGCGCTGCGGCCCGACCTGCGCCACCCAGACGTCCGCCGCGTCGACCGGCGGGTGCAGGCAGGCATCCGCCGCCAGCACCGGGTGCCGGGGGACGGGGTCGGGCTCGGTCAGCACGAGGCCTGCGCCGGCGATCGGCGCCGCGGCGGGCGCGGGCACAGGGGCAGGCACAGGCGCTGGGCCAGGCGCAGAGGCAGAGGCAGGCGCTGGGACAGGCGTCGGGGAGGAAGGCACGATGGTGGTCGGAACGGACATGGTCGGATGTCCCCTCGTCTGTCTCCGGGGAGGTCAGGTGGGCCGGGCCCGGGCCGGGCGGCGTCTGGCGGCGTCTGGCGGCGTCTGGCGGAAGGTCGCGGGGCCGGGTGGGTGGGGTCAGGTGACGTCGCGCCGCCGCAACAGGCGCTCCGAGACGGCGGCGGCCACGGCCAGCCACCCGCAGAACAGCAGCAGCCCCCACGGCATCGACAGCACGTCCACGGTCGTGTCGCGGTAGATGGAGGCCTGGGCGCCGCCGGGCAGGAAGCGGGCGAAGCCGGGAATCCAGGCGTTCAGCGCACTCTCGACCACCAGGGTCCACACGAGCGTTGCGATCACCGCCGGGACCTGGGCACGGATGACCCAGCCGAGGAACGTCCCCCAGGGCGCGGCCAGCGTCGACACCAGCACCAGGCCCACGCAGATCAGCCAGGACTCGCGGTCGAGCACCAGGCTGTCCCCCCGCGCGCCGAGCGCGATCCACCCGGCGAGCAGGCCGGTCCCGGCGCCGGCGACGCCGAACAGGAAGCCGGCGAGCAGGCTGACCGCCGCCTTGGCGGCGAGGACGTCCCGCCGGGCACGGGCGATCAGCAGCGACCGACTGATCGTTCCCGTCCGGTACTCGCCGGTGACCATGAGTACCCCGAACAGCGCGGAGAACAGCAGGTTCGCGAAGCCGAGACGGATGATGTCGTGGGAGGCGGCCGCCGCGGTCGTCTGCCCGGCGGCGAGATCGTCGTGGACGATGCCCGACGTGCCGAGCATGGACAGGACGTCCATCAGGGTGGCGGTGAGCAGGAGAGCGGGCAGCAGCCAGCCGCTGCGTGCCTTCAGCAGCTCACTGCTGATCTGTCTGCGCATCGCGTCCCTCACCTCGTGCGCCGGCCCCGGCGAGCGCCGGCTTCGTGAGCAGGTCGAAGAAGCGTTCCTCCAGCCGCGAGCCGTCGCCGGTCAGGCTGTCGAGCTCGCCGACGAACAGCGCACCGCGGTTGATGACGACGATGTCGTCCACGGTGTTCTCCAGTTCGGCGAGCATGTGGCTGGAGAGCAGGACGGTGCGGCCGTCGGCCGCCTGCCCGCGCAGGAAGATGCGCAGCCAGCGGACGCCCTCCGGGTCGAGGCCGTTCGTCGGCTCGTCGAGGACGAGCAGGTCAGGGTCGCCGAGGAGGGCCGTCGCGAGCCCGAGCCGCTGGCGCATGCCGGTCGACCAGCCGCGCAGCCGGCGGTCGGCGGCGTGCGCCACCCCGGTCAGCTCCAGTACCTCGGCCACCCGGCGCTCGGGCAGGCCGGCGGCGCGCGCGCAGACCGTCAGATGCCGGCGGCCCGAGTGCGCCGGGTTGATCCCGACGCCGTCCATGCTGACACCGACGCGACGCGCCGGGTCGGTGAGAGCGGAGTAGTGCGCGCCGAAGACGCTGGCGCTGCCCGACGTGGGCCGGATGAGACCGAGCAGGCCCCGCAGGGACGTGCTCTTGCCGGCCCCGTTCGGCCCGACGAGGCCGACGATGCGGCCGGGCAGCACCTCGAAGCTCAGATCCTCGACGGCCAGCGTGTCACCGAAGGATTTGGTGAAGCGGTCGAAACGCACCACCGGTGCCGTTGTCATGATCTGCCACCGCCGCCCCGGCTCACCGCCTGGCCGATGAGCACACCCATGCCGGTGATCAGGGCGAGCATCGCCACCAGAACCAGAACTCCCAGCACGGACGTGCCGGCGTGCGGACCGCGGTTCGTGAACATGGCGGCGAGGGCGACGAGAAGACCCATCGCGCTCACCAGGGCGGCCAGGGTCTGCGGCCGGCTGGCCGCGGAGAGGGCGAACTTCCGACTCATAGTGTTCTCCTCGCCCGAGGGCCCGGGGCCGGCCGCGGCCGGCCCCGGAGTGTCACGGGTGAACATCGGGCGGACCCGGTCCGGAATTCGAAGCGGAAACGAAGGAAGCGGAAACCGAACCCGGACCGGAACCGTCAGGTCAGGGCGATGGCGGTACCGATGACGGCGACCGTGAGCGCGCCGGCCTCGGCGCCGACCCAGAAGGCACGCCAGTCGAACGGGGCGTCGAGAGCCTCGAGCTCGTCGACACCCAGCTCCAGCAGGACACCGCCGATGTCGTCGAGCCCGGCGGCGGGAACCTCGCGGATGGTGGAAGCGGTCATGTTTCACCTCCAGACGTCAGGGGCAGATGCGAAGATGTCCGTGCCATGAGCAGGCGCGGGAGCGGGCGGCTACCATCCGCCCGCTCCCAGCCTGTTCAGGTGATGCGGGAAGCGGCCTCGATCACCGCGCCGGCCAGGTACGAGCCGGTCAGGTGATGGCGACGCCGATACCGATTCCGGCTCCGCCGGCCGCGACCACCGCGACGCCGACCCGGAATCCCTGCCAGAAGGCGCCCCAGTCGAAGAGCGCCTCAAGGGACTCGAGTTCCTCGACGTCCAGCGACAGCGACGGGGTGTCGTTCCCGGGCCCGATCAGAACGGACGCGAGCATCTTTCACCTCCTTTGCGATCTGCTGTCCGATGAGGAGTGGACGCCCGCGGCGGGGTGCCACCGGGCCTGGGCCCGGCCCCGCCGTGGGTACGGGCCGGTCAGGTGATGGCGATGCCGACACCGATGCCGGTGCCGACGACACCGACGACCGCGACGCCGGCCCGGAAGCCCGACCAGAACCCGTTCCAGTCGAACAGCGCTTCCAGGGACTCGAGCTCCTCGACGCCCAGCGAGAACAGCTGGCTGTCGAACGGCTTCTCTGCAGTGGTGAGTGCGGACACAGTTGCACCTCCTTTCCGGTGGGAAGGGAAGGCGAACCGGCCGGTTACCGAATCAGGTTGCGGCGAGCCCGGCGTTGAATCCCGCCCAGAACGCGTCCCAGTTCCAGCTCCAGGGAGCCTCCAGGGGTTCGAGCTCCTCGAGGTCCAACGCGAGGGGACGGCCGCCCGGGGGCTGCTCTGGGGTGGTCGGGTCGAGCATCTTCGTTCCGCCTTTCCTGAAATCGAGAAAAATCCGGCCGGAAGCCGGATCAGGTGATGGCGACGCCGATCGCGATGCCGCCGTACAGGGCCCCACCGGCGACCACGGCGCCGGCACCGAAGCCGAGGACGTACTCCCACCATGCCGGGGCCTCGAGGCCCTCCAGCTCTTCGACACCGAGGTCGAGCGCGGGCACGAACTCCATGCGATTTCACCTCCTGAAAGAATTTCTCACAGAGCACTGACGGCGCTTTTCGCGTCTGTTTCTCTGTGATTCTCATACTAGGGTGGCCCACTATTCTCTGTCAGTGAACCGGTGGTGAACTCGCGCGTTCTGTCCCAGCTTTTTTCTGCGGGATCTCAGCTGGCCGCGCTTCGGTCCGCCAACCGCACTTCCGGGCTTCCGCCGGTGCCCGCGGCGGCGAGCATCGCGAGGGTCAGGTGCCGGTGCCACCCGGTCCACCCCCGCACCCGGTAACTGTCCAGACCGACGGCTTCCCGGGCCCGCCGGACGCCGAGCTGGACCGCGTCGGCGCGACGGGCGGCCTCCACCGTCTCGTCCAGCGACGTCCCGCGCGGCACGTGGCAGGCGTAGAAGAACGTGCGCGGCTCCACCGCCAGCGACCCGCGGTGCAGGGAGAGCATCGGGACCCGCTCCACCAGCAGCCGGTGCTCCCACCGGCCGCCCCGTGACGGGCGGACCCGCACCTGGGTCCAGGTCGCGCCCGGTGCCCCGCCCCGGCCGGGTGCGCCGAGGCCGCTCCCGCCAGGCCCTGGCCCCTCGCCTGCGGGCTGGCTGCTCACCGCGGCCGACAGCGCCGCGGCCGTGACCCGCCGGCCCATGGTCGTGCCGAGAGCCGTGCCGGGATGGATACGAGCCGCGAAGGCGATGTCGTGCCGCGCGAGCCAGGAGCGCAGCCGGTCGTCGGACCCGAGCGCCGGGCCCAGCACGATCCAGCGCAGCGGCAGCCGGCGAAGACCCCGGCTCACCGCCTCACCCGCGAGCTCCCGGGTACTGCTGCGTTGGCGTTCGTCGGGAACACCGGCAGCGTGGCGCAGCCTCCGGTCGGTGTCCCAGGGGCTCGGCAGGCAGAGCTCGCGGTCCACCAGCATCGAGTGCTCGGGGGTGTCATAGGCCGCCAGCACCGCCACCTGGCAGCTTTCGACCCGTCCGGTCTCGGCCAGGTAGCGCGGGGCCGCTCCGACGAAACGCGGCCCGCGACCGGGGAACACCACCTCGTCGACGACCAGGGCGGCGTGGGCGTGGACATACCGCTCCCGCACGTAGTCGAGGAGGTCGTCGCGGACGAGGTCGGCGTCCCACCCGGCGGCCGTCAGCAGACGCTGCATGCCGTCCGGGCTGGTCTCGCCGGCGGCCGAGGCGAGCGCCTGGCCGTGCCGCGCCCCGGGCAGGGCGACCAGGCCTCGCAGGTAGGCGAGGGCCCGTCGGCGGGGCTCGGGCCGACCGAACCGGTGCGCGACACGTCCGTGCAGCAGGTCCAGCTCGTCCGGTACTTCGCGGATCCAGGCGCGGGCGTCCAGAACAGAGTCCGTCGTCATCTGGCACCTCCAACGGGTGGATCGCGCCAGGTGGCACCCCGCCCGACCGGGCGAGCCGCGTCGGCGCGTCGGCGAGCCGGCTCCGCAGCCAGGTGAACGCGTGTCGCTCGTCCATCCGCAGGGCGTGCATGCCGACTGGGATGATCTTCACGGCTTGCCAGCCCATGTCGCGCACGGGCGACGGCAGCCGATGGGTGAGCGACACGGCGACCGGCCGGGCGCCGTCGCGCGCGAGATCACATACGAGATCCGCCGCGGACCGCGCGCGAATCCCGGCTGCCTGGCCCGTGCCGCTGGTCGAGCCCGTGCCGCTGGTCGAGCCTGTGCCGCTGGTCGAGTTCGTGGCGCCGGCAAGCTCCTCCCGCGGGCGGAAACCGGCGGTCCACCGTTCGACCGCGTCGACCGCGTCGGGCGTCGTCCACAGACGGGCCCGGTCCAGGTCACAGGTGACCTGGGGCAGCGCGGGGGTGGGCGCGTCGGAGTACCACTCCGCCACGCCCCGCAGGACCGCCCGGACCTGGAAGGTCTCCCGGAACGCGCCGAGTGTGGCCTCGGCGCGCGACGCCGAGGCCCGGGAGCCGACGGCGGCCAGCGGCCGCCGACCACTCCGGTCGACGAGGATGCCGACGACGCACTCGACCCCGCGCAACGCCGTCGGGATGGCGCCGAAGGTCACCGTGAGCCCGAGGTCGTCGGCGGCGCGTGCGAGCCGGCCGATCTCCCGGGCGACCGCTGGCGGAGCCGGCCCCGCCAGCAGGCTCGCCAGGTCGACGCGCTCCAGCCGCAGCTGTGCTGCCCACGCGACCATGACGGCGTCCCGTTCGGCGATCTCGTGCAGGGCATTGCACAGCGCCATCTCCTCGCCGGCGCCGGCAGCGGTGCCGGACGGGGTCGGATCGAACCAGCGCAGGGAGCTGGCATCGCCGGCCGGGTAGTCGACCAGAGCCGACGGGACGGCGACATCGTCCCCGCTGACCAGGTCCCGTCCGATCATCCAGGTCAGCGACTCCGGATCAGCCAGAGGGGAGCCCAGCGCGACCTCGGGGTCGGCGAACGTCAGGCGCCGGCCCGCGGCAGCGGAGGCGCGAGTGGTCGGAGTGGTAGGAGTGGTCGGAGTGGCCGGAACACGCAGCGCGAAGCGTTCCACCGCCTCGCCGGCACCGCGCAGCAGGGTGTCCCCGGGGCGCACCCCGGCGGCGCCCACCAGATGCAACGGATAGTCACTGTCTCCGAGCCCGCGATGGCCACCGTTCTCGAGGCCGCCGATGTCGATCGCCACCGTCCACAACGGGTGGTTGGGCGCGGGCGGAACCATGGACGTCCCGCGGGCGAGGCCCGAGGCGACGTCCAGCGTTGCCCGTGCGTCGATCATGACGCCGCTCCGACCGGCCCCGGCCCCGGCCCCGGCGCTTCACCGAGCGACCGCCGCAGCAGGTCGCTGACCTCGGCGTGGGTGATCCCGGCCAGCGGCGGCAGACCGGCACCGAAGGCGTTCGTGACCCGCCGGGCGATCACGTCCAGCACAGCCGGGGTGGGCGCGGGGCAGGGGGGCACGCCCCACCGGCGGGCGAGTCGGCGCAGGCCGGCCGTGGCGTCGTCCCCGACCTCGTCCGTGCTGGCGTCCCGCACGGCCCCCCACGCCATCGCCAGCCGCTCGGCGGTACCGAAGCGGCTGTCGCCGGCGGCGACGCGGGCCCACACGCCGGTGGCGACGGGAACCGTCGCCACCATCTTGCTGACGCCCAGCACGCTGGACACCTCGTTCGCCAGATACCAGGCCTTGCCACCGAACGGGTCCCGCCCGGTCAGGGCCCAGCTGGCGTGCGTGTAGGCCGACAGCTCGGCTGCCAGCAACCGCTGTCCGTCAGTCGCCCCACGGCCGTGCGCACCGTCGGAGGGGAGGCGGTCGGACGGGAGGCGGTCGGAAGGCACACTGCTCTGCGCCGCGAGACGGTCGCCGAGACGGACCAGGTCTGCCACGAGGGCCAGACCGGCGGTGTCGCCGACCGTTCTCGCGGCGGGTCCGCCGACGAGCGGGCCGAGGACGCGCAGCAGCGCCTCCAGGACGCCCTCGACGACCATCAGACGAGGCAGGCCGCCTGTCGCAGCCGGGTCGAGAACGGCGACCTCCGCCCGCATCCGCGCGCAGAGCGCCAGCCGGTGCCGGCCCCGGACCTCCACGCACGCCACCGGGCTGATCTCGGACCCGGTCCCGATGGTGGTCGGGACCAGGATCCGCCGCGGCTTCGGGCCGGCTTCCGG
This sequence comes from Parafrankia sp. FMc2, assembly GCF_041008525.1. Lineage (NCBI taxonomy): Bacteria > Bacillati > Actinomycetota > Actinomycetes > Frankiales > Frankiaceae > Parafrankia > Parafrankia sp. FMc2. The sequence continues at coordinate 14,312 of NZ_JBFLUG010000112.1, forward strand.
GCCGTTCGGTGCCGACGGTGCCGACGGTGCTGACGGTGCCGAGGGGGACGAGGGGGACGAGGGCGCCGAGGGCTGCGACGGCAGGGCGACGACCCCGGCGCGGCCGGCGGAGAGCCGGGCGGGAACGGTGGCGTCCGCCAGCACGAGCCAGCCGAGCTTGACCAGGTCGAGCAGGCTGCCGCCGCCGATGGCGACGACCGTGTCCAGCTGGTCGGACGTGGCCCGCTCACGCAGCCAGGCGGCCATGGCGTCGACCTCGGCCAGACCGGCCTGTCGCGGGTCCACAGCCAGGCTGTGGAGCGTGGCAGGGCTCCCGCGGAGCTCGGCGACGGCGGGCGTGCCGGTCACGCCGATGTCCACGACCAGCCCGATCCGACGCCCGGCCGCCAGCTCCTCGTCGAGCACGTGCTCCAGCGCGCCGGGCCCTGCGACCACCCGGGTCGGGCAGGACCACTGCCAGCTGCCGTCCGTGTACCGGCCGCCCCCGGCGCGCGGCCGGGTGTCAGGTCGTGCCGCGGCGTTCATCCGCTGACCAGGTCGGCCGCCATGCGGCTGTCGGGACGGAGCTGCTCGACCCGGCCCGACCAGACCGCCGTCAGGCCGCGTTCGACGCAGTCGAGCAGCTCGGCGAGGTCGCCGTCGGTGTAGACCAGTGGCGGGACGAGCTGGATGCCGGCCGGGCCGGGGTGCACGGCCGCACCCGCCAGCCGGATCGCCTCGACCGTGGCGGCAACATCGTCCGGGGTGTACGGCTCGCCGTCCGGGCGGGCCAGACTGAGGTGGCGGAAGCAGCCGCGGCCCCGGTGCGCCACCGCCGCCGGATGACGGTCGGCCAGGTCAGCGAGCCCGGCGCCGAGCCGGTCGCCGAGAACGGCGGCGCGGGAGACCACGTCGAGGCGACGCATCTGCGCGACCGTCGCCGTGATCGCGGCACAGGTCGGCGGCGTGCCGGCGTTCGTCTCCCCGTGCGCCAGGACGGCGTCCGCCTGGTCGAAGACCGCCCGGATCCCGTGCGACACCACCACCGCCGAGCCGGCACACGTCCCGTTGGTGAGCCCTTTGGACAGCACCATGACGTCCGGCGTCACCGGCCAGGTCTGGGAGGCGAACCACGTGCCGGTGCGGCCGAAGCCGGTCGCGACCTCGTCGGCGACGATGAGGAACCCGTACCGCTCCCGCAGCTCCGCCAGCTCGGCGAGGAAGTCGTCCGCCACCTCGTGGGCGCCGGTGCCGAGCACCGGCTCGACGACGACCGCGCCGATGTGCGTGCCCGCCCCGGTCACCAGCCGGCGCAGCTCCGCCGGGTCGGTGTGCCCGACGTGCCGGACGAACCGGCGGTCGACCAGGTAGAGGTCCTGGCCGAGCTCCTCGCCGGTGAGCGCGGAGCTGCCGTAGGTCAGCCCGTGGTAGCTGTCGCGCAGGCCCACGATGAGGCGACGTCCCGGCTGGCCGCGCAGCGCCCAGTAGTGTCGGACGATCTTCATCATGGCGTCGTTCGCCGCACTGCCGGACGTCGAGAAGAGCACCCGGCCGAACGTGTCGGCTCCGCAGAGCTCCACCAGGGTCCGCGCGGCTTCCAGCGCCCACGGGTGGCTGCGGCGGAACAGGGTCAGGTAGGAGGCGTCCAGCATCGCGCGGTGGACGCTGTCGGCCACGGCCTGGTTCCCGTAGCCGATGTTGACGTTCCACAGTCCACTGGTGGCACACAGGGCGTCCACGCCGTCGGCGAACCGCAGCCGCACCCCGTCGGCCGCCAGGACGCGGGTGGCGGGGGAGTCGAACCGGCTGGGCGGGGACAGCAGCTGCCACAGCTCCCCGCTGCCGTGCGCCGGGAGGAGGTCTGCCGTCTGCGTGCTCATCGACGTTCTCCCTCGTGGTCCTCCGCGCGGACGCAGCGCAGCAGGACGGTCGAGCGGTCCGGTTCCTGGCCGCCGGTGACCTGCTGACGTGCGACGGCGGTCAGGCCCGCCGCGGCGAGCTCCCGTTCGAGATCGGCGGTCTCCAGGATGCGGACCCGGCTGGTGAACAACCGGTGTTCGACGGCGCCGGACGGGGCGACCGTTGCCCGCAGGGCGCTGATCAGCCGCTGCCGGGCGGTCCCGTCGACCCACTCGATCAGGGTGATCAGCGACCCACCGAGCCCGTCCGATCCACCGCGCCCGTCCGACCCGTCTGGCCCGTCTGGCCCACCCGGGACGGTCAGGACGTGGATGTTCTCCCGAACGGGCTGAGCCAGCATCGGCCCGCGGCGCATCTGGAGCGTGCTGAAGAGGAAGACACCCGCGGGGGCGAGGTGCTCGCGGACGGCGGCGAACATCGCCGCCCGCCCCGCCTCGTCCAGCAGTGACACCGAGGTCGCCCCGAGCACGACGGCGTCGAACCGGCGTCCCAGGTCGAGGCGGGTCATGTCCCCCTCGACCAGGGTCAGGCGCGCCGGGCCGCCGTCCCGACGGACCTGGCCGTCGGCGAGGTGCAGGTGCCCCGCCGGCTCCGCCTTCGCGGCGAGCAGGCGCAGCATCATCGGGGACTTCTCCAGCGCCACCACATCGTGGCCGTCCGCCAGCAGCGGCAGGGTCAGTCTGCCGGCGCCGGCGGCGAGCTCCAGCACGGACCGGCGGGCGCCGCCGAGGACGGCGAGCAGCTCGGTGACCTCGTGCTGGTCCCCGCCGCCGATGACGTCGTAGAGGACGGACCCCTGCTCCGAGTAGATGTCCTCCACCGGGAGCGCGCCGCCGAACATCCGCAGCAGGGCGCCGGCGGTACCGGGCCGGTCGGCCGCTGCGGCGGAGAGGCCCGTCGCGGCTGCCGGTGACGCGGCCGGGTGCGGGGTCGTCAGGGCGGTCGCCGCCGCGCTCATCGGACCGCGCCCGGTGCGGCGAGCGTGCCGTGCGTGCCATCCGGGCCGTGTGTGCCGTGCGTGCCGTCCTGCGCCGCGCGAGCGGCGCTGAAACCGGCCAGATCCACGCCGGAGCGGGCGAAGGTGGTGATGAGAGTGGTGAACCCGTCGCGGATGGTGTCGGCGGGTGCCCGGGTGTGACCGCGTCCGAGCTCCACGGCCCGCTCTCCGGGACCGGCGACGAGCAGGATCTCGACGAGTGCCGCCGCGGCTGGGCTGATCCGGAACACCCGCAGGTCACCGGCGGTGACGAGCAGCGCCGCGGAGCGGTCTCCCACCAGCAGCGGGGCACCCGGTGCCTCGACGTCCGCCGTGCTGTCGGTGAGGGCCTCGACCAGCCGGCCGCCGAATCCGGAGACGACCGGCTTCCTGAAGCCTTCGTGCCGGGCGCGCCGCAGCGCGTCCAGGCTCCACAGGAAGCGGGACAGCCAGGGCCGTTCCCCGCGAGCCTGCCGGGCCACCTCGGAGGGGACGACGTCCGCCAGGCAGGGGTCGTCCACGCCACTCGGGACGGTGAGCCCCGCCCGCCCGGTGAGTCCGGTGAGGTGGCCGAGGACCGCTCCCCCGGGCGCGGGGCGCACCGTCCCGTCCGCGGCGACGAACAGCCGGCGCCCCTCCCGACCGGCGCAGGGATGCAGGGTTCCGAGCGCGCAGCTGTCGGCGATCTGGACGAGCGGGTGCAGCAGGTGCTCGGGGAACTCGCCGCGGCTGCGGGCCGCGTCCGCGTCCTCGAGGAAGACCGCGTAGTCGATCTCGGAGGTGATCCGCAACAGGGTGGGGCCGACGAGCGACAGGTACGCGCTCGACGAGTAGTCGTAGGTCTGCAGGAAGAAGTCGTCGCCGATCATGAGATCGTCGCCCGGCTCGGTGGCGGAACCGGTGTAGCGGACGAGCGAGCCCACGACCGCGGCCGGCGTCCGCGCGGCCGGCTCAGCCGGGGTGAACACCAGGGTGTGGAAGTCCGCCAGGCCGGTGTCCGGGTCGGTGACGGCGGCGAGGTGCTCCGCCGAGGCGAGAACGATCTCCTCGGGCCCGGTGGACGGTCCCGGTCCGCCCGGTCCGCCGGGTCCACCCGGTCCGCCGGGTCCGGCTGGTCCGCCCGGTCCGGCTGGCGATGAGCCGGTGCCGGGGAGCCCGCCGTCCGCCGCCGGCAGGCGTCCGCCGGTCGCCCACCGACCGAGGCGGCCGCTGACCTCCTGGATGTGCTCGGCGCTCCCCGGCTGCTCCACCAGGAGCCCGGGGGCGAGCCCGAGGAGTTCGCCGGACATCAGCCCGTCGTCCGTCGTACCCGCCCGCAGCGACACCCGCTGGCCGCTGATCTTCGAGGCCACGCGCTGGACGTCGCCCGGGCCGAGGCCGCGCAGGTCGAGGTCCAGGGTGAAGCCGCGGCCGAGGCCCAGCATCGCGATCGCCTGGGCTGCCCCGGTGATACCGGTGACGCGAATCTGGACGACACCGGCGGCCTCCGCCAGCTCCGCGACGGTGCCGACGCCGGCCTGCTCGACGAGGCTGGCCGCCAGGGTGGCCGACCAGCACAGCGTCTCGGCCTCCGTGGCCATGGTGGCGAGTCCGGCCAGCGCGGCGAACGACGTCAACCGGCGCTGGACGTCCCCGACCGACCCGGAGAGCCCGTGCAGCGGCACTGGTGTGGTCGGCCTGTCGTCCTGTGTCCGCATCCACTCCAGCTCGGCGGCCAGCAGGTCGGCCGGTCGGTCGACGAGGGTGCCATCGGCCTCCTCGGCCACCAGCGAGAGGCCGATCCGGGGTATCTCGCCTGCCGGCGAGACCCCGTCGAGGTAGGGGCTGCGGCGGAGGTCCGCCGCCTGCCAGGGAGCCGAGATCTGGGCGAGCAGGCCCGCCAGCCCCGCGCCGGCCGCGCCGGCCGGGTCGGAGGGGTCGGAGGCCGGGCGGACGAGGCCGCCCGAGACGCCGTCGGCGGGGTCCGCCAGGGCGGCCCGCCATCCGCGCCCGCAGTAGGCGTCGGCACATTCACACTGGTCGATCCAGATAATTCGGCCATTCACGGACCGCGATGTTCCGGTACTTTCCGGGGCCGTTTCTGGTGCGGTGTCCTGTTGCCCGGATATCTCGTCCGCTCGCGCGACCATGGAGCGCAGACGGGGGAGGGAACAGGCCGCGTCCGGTGTGTCGACATCCAGGCCCCGGTCGGCCAGGGCGGCCTGGGCGAGACGAAGAGGCCAGCTGGGCCGGGTTCCGAGGATCTCGGTGACCTGGCCGCTGTGGTGTTTCCGCAAGTCGAGGAGGGTGAAGCGGTGCAACTGAAGACCTCCGGTGCGTGGCGGGAGCCGCGGCAGGGAACGCGGGCGCCACTATGTCCGCCGAATGTCGGCGGTGTCTGTCCTCCCCGGTGTCCCCAAAAAAGTCGACACAGTACAGCTGCATGTTCATCGTCCGTTTACGATCCGTAGCCTGATCGTAAATATCGTTTAGTTACTCTCGGCAGTCGACATACCGTGAAGGAGAATCGTGGTGGATCTTGTCTGCCCGTCATCCCTGAAGGTTGGAGTCGTTGGTGCCCGCCCACTGTTCCGATGGGCGGTCCAGCAGCTGTTGATCCGAGAGCCGGATATAGCGACCCCGGTTATCGGAGAAAACGGCGCGGACCTGCGGGAAACTCTGTGGTCGGCGGGAGAGGCAGGGTTGGACATCGTCATCCTCGACTTCGCTGCCGGTTCCGGATCGCCGGCCGAAGCGGTTCGTGACGTCAGGTCTCTCGGCAGGGTGCTGGCTGTTTCGGAGTCGCAGGACGGCGACGAGGCTGTTTCCCTGCTGAAGGCGGGCGCCTGCGGCTATATTTCGAGCGGTGCGCCCTGCTCGATCTTCGCGGTCGCGGTGCGTGCCGTCGCGATGGACGGATTCTATCTTCCGTCCCCGCTCGCCGAGTCCTTTCTCTCCGATCAGGCGCTTTATGCGTCGGCGTCGGACCGCGCGCTCGACACGGCGGCGCCGGATCCCGCGCGCCCGCAGCTGTCCGAACGGGAGGAACAGGTACTCGGCCTCATCGCCGAGGGCCTCACCCATGGTCAGATCGCGACCAGGCTGGGGGTCGCGGTCACCACGGTCAACACGTATGTGAAGCGGACCCGCGCCAAACTGATGCTGGGGAACAAGGCGGAACTGGTCCGGGTGGCCCTGGAACGCCGCGTCGTGCCCGTCCCGGCACCGCTGCGGCAGTAGTCGCCGTGCTCTCGGTCCGGCGGGTGGCGACGACGTCCGCGGCCCGCGCTGTGCCAGGTCAGCGGGTCGGCGGGTCGGCGGAGACATTCCGCACAGGGCGGGTGCGGCTCGCCCGGGGGCGTGACCGGGCCGGTGTTCGCGCTGATGGCCGCGGGCGTCTCTCTCGTCGACGGCGGGATCGGCTCGGCACTCACCGATCCGGTCGCGCTGGGCGTCGCTCGGCCTGCTGCTGGGCAAGCCGGTGGGGGTGCTGACGTCCACCTGGCCGCTGGCCCGCTTCCCGCGGGCCGAGCTGGATCAGGATCTTTCCTGGTGGGACGTCTTCGGTGTCGCGCTGCTCGCCGGTGTGGGCTTCACTGTCTGCCTGCTCCTCGGCGAGCTGGCCTTCGGTACCGGCGCGGAGGAGGACACCCATGTGAAGATCGCGATCTTCGTGGGATCGGTGGCCTCGGCGTTGCTCGCCACGATCGTCTTGCGCACGCGCAACCGCGTCTATCGCCGTCTCGAAGCGCTGGAGCTCGCCGCCGCTGACATCGCTGACCCCGCTGACCCCGCTGACCCCGCTGACATTGCTGACCCCGCCGTCGAGGTCCGCGCCGAGGTCCCCGCCGAGGGCACGGGTGCCCGCCGAACGCCGATCGGCGAGACTGGGACCGTGACTGAAGATGAGATGCGTGCACCTGATCGGATGTTCGACCTTTCGGGGCGGGTCGCCGTCGTCACCGGCGGCAGCAGAGGTATCGGCCGGGCGGTCGCCCAGGGCCTCGCCGCCGCCGGGGCCGACGTCGTGGTCGCGAGCCGCAAGCTCGACGCCTGCAAGGAGGCAGCCGCGCAGATCGAGGTGGCGACTGGACGCCGTGCCCTGCCCGTCGCCTGCCACGTCGGCCGGTGGGACGACTGCGACAGCCTGGTGGACACCGTCTACGCGGAGTTCGGCCGCTGCGACGTCCTGGTGAACAACGCCGGCATGTCGCCCGTCTACGACAGCCTCCCCGCGGTGAGCCGGGAGCTGTACGACAAGGTCCACGCCGTGAACGCGAGTGGACCGTTCCGGCTGAGCGCCCTGGTCGGCACCCGGATGGCGGCGGGGGAGGGCGGGTCGATCATCAACGTCACGACGGCCGGCTCCCTGCGCCCGAACGCGAGCGACCTGCCCTACGCGATGGCGAAGGCGGCCCTCAACGCAATGACACTCGGCCTCGCCGGAACGTGGGCGCCCAGGGTGCGGGCGAACCTGGTCCTGCCAGGCGCGTTCGACACCGACATCACCAGGGCCTGGGGCCCCGACGCGAAGCGCACGGCCGCCGAGATGAACCCGATGAAGCGGATAGGTGCCCCCGGCGACATGGTCGGAGTCTGCGTCTTCCTCGCGAGCGAGGCCTCCGCCTACGTCAACGGCGCCCAGATTCTCGTGGACGGCGGCCTGTTCCGGAGCCTCTGACGGCAACCGGCCGAGCGGAACCCGAGCCGAGCCCGGTCCGGTCTCGTCAGCTCCGGCCCGGTCTCGTCAGCCAGCGCTCGGCGGCGCGCTGGAATCAGGATCCGGTACCGGAGCTGGCGACGCGATGCGGAGGTACTCCTCGTCGACGATGGCATGAAAGCGGCGCTTGCGGCGGCTGCTCACCGACCGGGCGCGAATCTCACGGCTGCCCTCCCAGAATCGGCGGCCGTCCGGGCCGGCCAGCACGATGCGAGCGGCTTCGTGCAGGGCGACCTCGGTGAGCGCGTTCAGCTCGAACATGAGCTCCCAGTGCGAGAAGATCATGTTCACGTAGAGCTGGGCGCGCTGCTCCTCCGGGTCGCTGGAGTCGAAGAACTCACCCCAGCAACGCCGGTAGACCTCGTCGTCCATCGCCATCCGCAGCAGGTCCACATGCAGTGAGCGAAGCGCCTGGTCGCGGCTCGCCTTCGTCTCCCGGGCCTGGAACACCAGCGAGACCGCCACGCCGGCCAGCGCGAGTACGGAAAGCAACGCCGCCGCCGCGCCGTAGGTGGTGGCGATGTCGCCAAGCTCGTTCCAGTCGTTCGACTGGCCACGCGCGGCCGTCAGGATGAGCGGAGCCGCCGCCAGTGCCCCGATTCCGATCATGGCGACGACGACGAGTGCGACCGCCATGGTGGAGAGTCTCGTTCGGCTCATGGCAGGACGGCGGGCGCGACGGTCCTCATCCGCCCGAGTTCGCCCCGGTCACCGCCGGCGGCGGCAGCATGGCCACCTCCCGGGCAAAGAACGGGCGGAAATCCTCCGCGTGGTCGTACATCCGGGCGATCTCGCCCACGCACGCACGCACCACGACCGGATCATCCACGCGGCGAGCGCCGCGGTACTCGCCGTCAGGCGCGTACAGGACCTCGTACAGGACGGTGTCATCGAGAGTGAGGACCTCGGGCAGCAGCCGACGTGTCTCCAGCGGGGCGACCCGGGCCGCGTCGAGAATCCTGATCCGTTCGCCCGCCAAAGTGCGATGCCGGAACACCTGCATCTCCCACTGCAGGTAGGGCGTCAGCGGATGCTCGACGATGCGCACCCGCCGGCGCTCAAGGGCCGGCGTGCTGGCGAGATCGTCGGCGATCGCCTGGCGCATCGGGCCGTCCATGATGGCCAGCGAGCGATTCCAGTCGCCTTCGTCCAGGGCGACCCAGCTCGCGACCTCCGGTGACAGGAAAACAGGCCGGCGCTCCAGCTTCCAGCAGATGCCGCGGGCCTTCTGGAAACGTGGCCAGAAATCGTCGAGATACTCGTCCTCGTCGAGCGGGACGCCGATGACCTCGGCGAGACTCTCAAGCATCCGGGATGTCCGGCTTCGCGGAGATGAGCATCGCCCGGGGGATCACGACCAGCCGCTCGTTCGCGCCCACATGGACCCCGGCCGGGAGCCGGTGCCGGTAGTCGGCGGTCAGGTCGTGGCCGACGACCGCGACATCTCCGTTGTCGAGTTCCCAGATCTCGGGGCATCGGGGGGTGGCGTCGGTGGCGTTGAGTTCGGCGGCGGAAAGACCGAGCCGACGACTGAAACCAGCAGCTGGATCCGCGTTCCAGGCCATGCGCCACCTCCGGTAGTCACGCGTGACTATCCGCCCCCGAATGCCCCGCATGGGTCGAAGCGGGATGCCGTTCCGCGTCAAGTCTATTACGAGAGGTGACATCTGTTCCTGTCTTCGTGAAGTTTCGGGAGCGTCTTCGTCGCGGCCGGGGAATGTAGGTCACCCTTTGTGGCCGATGTCGTGCCCGGGGGTGCGGAGGTGCTGGTCAAGCCAGAGAAGCCCACGGTCGGGCCGTCGGCCTGGTGGGCTGGTGGGCTGGGGGGCGCTCGCTGGCGCGGTGACGCCAACGAGATGATCAGCTGTCCCGTCGCGGCTGCCCCACCGTCGGCCGCGCCGACCGGCTGTCGCTGGCCGCGGCCGCTGGATCGCATCCCGAGGGGTGCCGTCAGGTCGGGATCCGACTGCTTCCTACGGCCCAGGCCTGACTGTGTTTTGACTGGGTTGAGGATGTGGTAGCGTCTTTCTCGCTGACAAGAATCAGCTTCTCGGCTGAAGAGAACTGATAGTAACTCGCGGCCGGGTCGGATGGATCTCCGGTCGCAGGCCGGTCGCCCCGGGCGGCGTCGGCGTCGGCGTCGGCCATCCGTGCCAGCGAGCCTGTCGTCGGGTCAGGGAGGACCACGATGTCGATGCCTTCGGAGTCTGCAGCCCGCCACACCGCTGTCTTCGCCGCCACCTCCCGCGCCGCCGGTCGAAGGCGTCGAGACGTCGGCCTGGTCGGCAGGCACGACAGTCGGGGCGGCTGACGTGGAGGTCGCGGAGTTCCGGTCGGCCGTTCGGGCCTGGCTGGACGAGAACGATCTGACGCCGGGGCCCGACCACTCGCTCGACGGCCAGGTGGCGCAGCTCGCCCGGGTGCGCCGGGAGCTGTACGACGCCGGGTGGATGCGGTACGGCTGGCCCGCCGAGGTCGGGGGGCTGGGTGGCCCGGCGGTGCTGCGCGCGGTGCTCGGCGAGGAGGTCGCCACCCGCGGCCTGGCCGAGCCGGGCATCTACTCGATGATCGAGGTTCTCGTCCCGACGCTGATCTCCTACGCGCCGCCGGCGCTGGCCGCCGAGATGGTGCCGCTGCTGATGTCGGGCGCGGAGAGCTGGTGCCAGGGGTTCTCCGAGCCCGGTTCGGGCAGTGACCTGGCGTCCCTGTCGACCCGGGCCGAGCCGCGCGGCGACGACTGGGTGATCAACGGGCAGAAGGTGTGGACGAGCCTGGCCCAGTACTCCCAGCGCTGCGTGCTGCTCACCCGCACCGCGCCGGGCCACGGCGGCATCACGGCGTTCTTCGTCGACATGGACACCCCGGGCATCACCGTCCGTCCGCTGGAGATGATGCACGGCGTCGAGGAGTTCGCCGAGGTCTTCTTCGACGACGTCGTCGTGCCCGGCAGCCGCATGCTCGGCAAGCCCGGCGACGGCTGGCCCATGGCGATGGACCTGCTGCCGCACGAGCGGTCGACCTGCTTCTGGCACCGGATCGCACATCTGTTCACCCGGCTGGACAAGCTGCTGGAGCAGACGACCGTGCCCGGCGACGAGGCCGACGCCGATCTGGGGGCGGCGTACCTGGCGCTGCACACCATCCGCTGCCGCTCCCACGCCACCCAGCGCACCCTCGCCGACGGCGCACACCTGGGCCCGGAAACCTCCATCGACAAGGTCCTGCTC